>JAODBQ010000612.1 GCA_025464045.1 Ilumatobacteraceae bacterium | reverse complement strand
TCGACCACCGACCCTGCCAAGGCGCTCGCCGCGATGCAGGAAGCGCTGACGTTCGCGCAGCTCCACCGCGTCACCGTCATCGAAGCGTTGATCCTGCGTGAAGCGGCCGCACTCGAAGCCGTCCACGGAGACACCCGCCAGGCACTGGCCTGGTTCGACAGCGCGGTCGACCGGCTGCATCGGGCCGGCAACATCGCGAGCCTGATCCCCGCCCTCGGCTACCTCATCTCACTCTTCGATCGCACCGGGGACGCGCACGTCGCGGCCACCATCTTCGGGAGCATCGCCGATCAGCCACGCAACCGGTTGGAGCTCGATCTGCCGGCGGTCATCGACCACGTCCGAGCAACCCTGGGAACCGAGGCGTTCGACGAGCGCGTGTCGATCGGCGGAGCGATGGGGCACGCGGGGGTCGTGCAGTACGCCAGGGCGGAGATCGAGCACACCAGGAGCCGCCTCGGCGGGTCCTGACCAACAGGACGCGTGACGGGAGTCGCCCGTCCGACGACTGTCTGTCAACCACGTGGACCACGCCACCAGTGCCGGGCGTATGCCATTCGTCCGGACCTCCAAGTTGCCCAACACACTTCTCCGAGTGATGCGTCATCGCTACATATCGCACGCGACTCGGCTGGTCTCCCAAGGAATTCACCGCGACCCCGAGCATCGCAGAACTCGCGGCGTCGGTGACGTGGCCGTCCTCGCTGGCGCCAGGGAGGCGTCTGAGACGCGGCTCCCCCGGCGGCCTGGGATAAGCTACTTCACGAGTTGCACGTCGGCGGCACGGAGGCGCCGCGCGAGTCCGACGAGGAGGTTCTTCGCGAGGTGCGGTGAGCCTTCAACAAGAGTGTTGAACTCTCGCTGTCCGATCACCTCAGCAACGAGATCGGTTTCAGCGACGATTGTCGCTGTTCGAGGACCACCGTCCAGGAGTGAGATCTCCCCGAAGAACTCGCCGGCTCCAATGGTTGCAATCGTGCGCTCACCGATGTCGACACGCGCTGCACCCTCGACGATCACCACAAATTCGTGACCGCTGTCGCCTGCTCGGGCAAGTACTTCGCCGGCCGGGAACCGAAGCTGAGTCGTGGCGCCAGCGATGAGTTCGAGTTCCTTGTCGGTGCAAGCTGAAAACAGAGCGACGCGTTTGAGCTGATCGAGGACTGCTCGGTCGTACTTCATCGTGCCTCCTTGGCTTTGATTGTGCATGCTACGCGCCAGCCAACACGTCGCCGGTCCACCTGAACCTCGAGCCACATCTGGGCCGCGCAGAGTGTTGAGTTGTGTGTCGTGGGTCGACGATCACGGCGTTGAGGTAGTCCACTCGGCGAGCAAGGGCACGTATCGCGATCCGCACGCGATGGCCTGACCTGGCATTCTCGATTCGCAAGGTCTCGTCGGGAGAGAACTTCGTCACGATCGAATGGATGGCCAATGCCACACACCGTGGTGACCCCGAGGGCTGGCCCGCCAAGGAAGAAGCCGTGCGATTCCCCGGAGCCAGCGTGCTGAACCTGTCTCAAGACGGCCTGATCATCGGGCCGGTCGAGTGTGTACATGCCCGCGATCGTTCCGTTCGCGACCACGTCCAGCCGACTGCGGATATGGGGGTTGTGTGGCAGTCAAAGTTCTGTGACAATCCGCGGCGGGACACATCGCAGATCTCGATCCGGGGGGTGAGAGGGCCATGGCGTTGGCATTGGTGCTGGGCAAGTTGTCGCCCGAGGCGACCAAAGGATTGCTGCAGGAAGGGCTCGCCGCCCGCGAGAAGTACTTTCGTGACCTCGCCGAGCCGAGCGGTGTCACGGTGCGCGGCTACTACTTCGCCGAAGGTGGCGAATGGGATGTCGTCGTGCTCGTCGAGACCCCGGAGGGTGCCGAGGCGCAAGCGGTCGCATCGACGTTCAGCGTCCAGTCGACGGGCATGTACACGTCGTACCGGATCCTTCGTCTCTTCGCGCCCGCCGAGGTCGATGCGGCACTCGCCGATACGATTCAGCTGCGCAGGCCAGGTTCCTGACTTAGCTGAGCAACCAGCCCTCGTAGATTGCCCGGCGGGTGACCGACTTCGCCCGTGAATGGCGACAACACGCCAGCCGGTAGCCCCTTGGGAAGACGTGGCGCGGATGATATCCACTCGAGGCTCATGGCCTCGAACCTCACGGGACGCACCAATTCACAGGAATGTGTTGACGGCTTGTCGTCCTCGGCGCACTGTGGGTTTGAGGTCGACGCCGACTTCGGGGTGATGCATCCGCTCGGCCTCCCGGCCACCAAGGAGGCAAAGTCATGTACGTCTATTCCAGGCGCCGTCAACTCAACCCAGCGAGCGTGAGAAAGGCGCTGCCCCTGGCCATCGAGGCCGGCCAACGTGCCACAGCGATCACGGGTGTTGACATTTCTGTGTGGATGACGGTGATGAGCGCGGATGCGGGCACGATCAGTTGGGCAGCGTTGGTCGAGCACCTCTCCGACATCGGGGCGGCCACGGACAAGCTCGCCGCCGACGACGTGTTCAACGACTTCATCGAGCGGAACGACGGCCTGTTTGTCGGACCGGTGTCGGACACGGTCGGCCAGATCATCAGTGGCACGCCGGACCCGTCGGCACCGCCCGACTACATCACCCTCGTCAGCGCGACGTGCGCAAACGGGCGTGTGGGCGCCGGGATGGCTGGCGGAGTCGAGATCGCCGAGGCAGCGTCTCGCATCGGCGGGCTCCCGACCTTGTTCTTGGCCGATGCCACCGGCGAGTACGGCGGAGTCTCGTGGATCACGGCGGCACCCGATCTGACTGCGCTGGAGGCGTCCAGCGTGAAGCTGAACACCGATCCCGGCTTCCTCGAGCTGCTCGATGGGATCACGTCTGCCTACTTGCCGCACGCGCCGTCGTCGATCCTTCGACGCATCGGCTGATCCTGCCGTGTTGACGGCGCGGGAACGTCAACGTCGCGCTCCAGAAGGAGTTCGACGTTGGCGTGGTCATCACTGAGGAGGTCGAGGCCACAGCGCCGTGCGGAGCGGTCGTGCGGCGCCTCGATGAGTTCCCTGGCGTTGGCTTGGGGCTCATGCCTCACGATGCGCGCGATCGTCATCCCGCTGCTGCGGTCGGCGTCGACGCGAACCATGTTGATCGTTCAGCAACGGCGCCCTTGCGCGGGGATCGGGCTGGGCGCAGACTGACGCACGGGCACGCTCGGCATCCTTCGTGAGGGGTGCCGGGCGTTGGCCTGGTTTCCACTTTGTCGCTCGGAGCCTCGCGACATTCCGACGTTGTCATCGAATCCCGGATCACGAGACGCGGCCGCGCCACAGACCGCCGGCACAGTTGTGATCTCGAAGAGCGCGGAACCGCACCCGCCGTTGACGTGGCCGTTGCCGTTTCGGCAGCGGAGTATCGTTGGCAGCCATGCGGATTGAGATCGAGCCCGGGGTGCGACTATTCGTCGACGTCGACGGCGCAGGTCTGGTCCCGCACGGTGCGACGATGGTCGAACGACCGACGGTATTGCTGCTTCATGGCGG
>JAODBQ010000593.1 GCA_025464045.1 Ilumatobacteraceae bacterium | reverse complement strand
GCGCGGTGCCGGCGTCGGGCGCTCCGGGCCCTCGGCCCGACGCCGGAAGCGCGCGGGCCACCGAGAGGCGTCACGGACGGTTGGCGTGGAACACGTCCCATTCGTGGCACGCGGCTGGATTGCCATGAGAAATCGGATCTAACGTCAACGTCAACTTCGGAGAGCGAGGAGGGCCGACGATGACCGAGTCGGACGTTGCTGAGACCGAGCGGGTCGACGACGGGTACAAGTGGACGGCGCTGTCGAACACGACCCTCGGGATGTTCATGGCCTCGCTCGACTCGTCGATCGTGCTGATCTCGCTGCCGGCGATCTTCCGCGGCATCCACCTCGATCCGCTGCCACCGAGCAACATCGGCTACCTGCTGTGGATGCTGATGGGCTACCTGGTGGTCACTGCGGTCCTGGTCGTCACGTTCGGCCGCCTCGGCGACATCTTCGGTCGGGTGCGGATGTACAACGCCGGCTTCCTCGTCTTCACGCTCGCCTCCATCGCCCTGTCGCTCACACCCGGGCACGGCGGAGCGGCGGCGATGTGGCTGATCGGCTTCCGTGTCGTGCAGGGCGTCGGCGGCGCGCTGCTGATGGCCAACTCGACGGCGATCCTCACCGACGCGTTCAGGGCCGAGGAGCGCGGCATGGCGATGGGCATCAACATGGTCGCGGCGATCGCCGGCTCGTTCATCGGGTTGATCGTGGGCGGGCTCCTCGCCGACGTCGACTGGCGGCTGGTGTTCTGGGTCAACGTGCCGTTCGGGATCTTCGGGACGGCGTGGGCCTACCTCAAGCTGAAGGAGACCGGCAGCCGCAAGAAGGCCCGGCTCGACCTGGCCGGCAACTTCACGTTCGCCGCGGGGATGATCCTGATCCTGATCGGCATCACCTACGGCCTGCAGCCCCACGGCGGCCACGACATGGGCTGGACCGGCCCGTGGGTGCTCGCCGAGCTGATCGGCGGCATCGCCCTGCTGATGCTGTTCGTCGTCATCGAGATGCGCACCGCCGAACCGATGTTCAACCTCAAGCTGTTCCGGATCCGGGCGTTCACCGCCGGCAACGTGGCCGGTCTGCTCGCCTCGATCGGCCGCGGCGGCCTGCAGTTCATGCTGATCATCTGGCTGCAGGGCATCTGGCTGCCGCTGCACGGCTACAACTTCGTGGACACGCCCCTGTGGGCCGGCATCTTCATGCTCCCGTTGACGGCCGGGTTCCTCATCGCCGGCCCGGTCGCCGGTTGGCTGTCGGACCGGTACGGGGCCCGGCCGTTCGCGACGGGCGGGATGCTGCTCGGCGCGCTGAGCTTCGGTCTGCTGATGCTGCTGCCCGCGGACTTCTCGTTTCCCGTGTTCGCCCTCCTCCTGCTCATCAACGGGCTCGGCGTGGGCATGTTCGCCGCGCCCAACACCACCGGGATCATGAACAGCGTGCCCAACGACCAGCGTGGCGTCGCCTCGGGGATGCGCGCGACGTTCCAGAACACCGGCATGGTCCTGTCGATCGGCCTGTTCTTCTCGCTGATGGTCGTTGGTCTGTCGTCGACCCTGCCGACGTCGATGTCGAACGGGCTGATCGCCAACGGCGTGCCAGCGGCAACGGCTCACCAGATCGCCGACGAGCCGCCGGTCGGGAGCCTGTTCGCCGCGTTCCTCGGGTTCAACCCGATGGAGAAGCTCGTCCCGGCCGACACGCTCGCCAGCGTCACCCCGCAGCAGCGGGCGACGATCACGGGCAAGGAGTTCTTCCCGACGCTGATCTCCCAGCCGTTCATCGACGGGCTGCGCATCGCGTTCTCGGCCTCGTTGATCATGTGCCTGATCGCCGCCGCGGCGTCCTGGCTGCGTGGCAAGAAGTACGTCCACCGAGACGGTGAACCGGACGAGGTCGGCCCGTTCGGCGCGCCGGAGGACGTCGGCGCCGACGCCGCCGATGAAGCTCCGAAGCCGGAATCGTGGGTACCGGCGTGACAGCCTCGGGGATGCGCATCGGCGAGGTCGCGGCGCGGATCGGAGTGACCACCCGCACGCTCCGTTACTACGAGGAGGTCGGCCTGGTCACGCCGTCGTCGCGGAGCGCGGGCACGTCGCGCCGCTACACGGAGGCGGACTACGCCCGAGTCCTGCGCATCCGCGAGCTGCAAGCGGTGATGGGCTTCAACCTGGAGGAGATCCGCGAGCTGCTGGACGCCGGCGATCGCATGGAGCGGCTCCGCGCCGAGTACCGCAGCGGCGTCAGCGAGCAGCGCGCCGTGGAGATCGTCGGCGAGGTCTCGCGGCTCAACGCCCGGACGCAGGAGCAGGTGCTCGCGAAGGTGGGGCTGCTGCAGGCGTACCTCGCCGAGCTGCAAGGCGACGCGGCGCGCTACCGGGCCTTCGCCGCCGCGCACGGCGTCGCCCTCGACACCCCGGCCCCCTGATCACCGGGCTGGTGCGCCGGTCCACCCCGGCGGTGCATCGCCGGCGATGCATCCCCGGCGACGTCAATCGATGGATTCGGTGCTGCGGACGGGGGTGACCCTCGAACGCACGTCGATCGCGCGGTCGAACCCGGTGAGGGCGAACCGGGTGAGCAGCGGTGGCAAGGTGCACACGATCTCGAGATCGCCGCCCGATTGGCGTGCCGTGCCGGCCGCGCCGAGGATCACGCCGAGCGCGGTGTCGTCGAGCACGGTGACGGCATCGAGGTCCGCCACCAACGTCTCGCCGCGGTGGCGATACACCGCGCGCAGCAGTTCGTCGCGCAGCGTCGGCAACGTCGCGAGATCGATCGCACCGTCGATGACGAGCACCGGCCGACTGCCGACCGAGGTGAGCCGACACGACAGATCCACAGGCCGAGAGGCTATCCAGCAACGCGATCGGCACTCGCTGGCTGCGGACGCCTCGCCCCCGTGCAGGTGGCGCGGACTATGGGGGCTCGAGCTGCATCGTCGCGCTCGCCGCGACGGTGATGTCGGGGAGCAGCATGCCGATGAGCGGCACGTCGGTGTGCTCCACGTAGCTGACGGTCGCGGTGACCGTCGACGCGCCGACGCTCACGCGTACGCCCAGCGGAGCGAGCGCCACCGACGACCTCGCCGCGGATGCGCCGGACCCGGCGGCGTCGGCGGACACGGCGGCGGCGCGGGCGGCCTCACGCGCCGCGAGCTGCACGGCCATCTGGTCGCGCACCACGACGGCCACCTGGACGATGCCCAGCAGCAGCACGCACAGCAGTGGCAGGCACAGCGCCAGTTCGACGGTGGCCTGACCGTGATCGCTGCCGGGCGACCGACCCTGGCGGCGTGCCATCAGATCTTGCTGGTCACGGCGTCGAGGACGCTGTCGAACAACCGCCCGATCTTGCCGGCACCGCCGCCTCCGGTGGCCCACGCGACGACCAGCAACGCGATCAGCGCTGCGCCGAGCATCACCAGGGCGTACTCCGTCGTGGCTTGCCCTGCGTCGTCGCGGGTGATCCACCAGGCATGGATGTGTGCCATCAATCTGCGCATGTCGCGCTCCTTCGAACAGGACGTGAGGGATGGTCACGGCGTGTGCAGCGACGAGAAGGCTCCGAGGAGCAAGGGAACGATCGCCAGCAGGACGAACGCTGGCAGCGTGCACAGCACCAGCGGCATCGAGAGGCGGACGGGCAGCTGGCGCGCCGCCGCGTCGGCCGCTCGGCGGCGTTGCTGGCGGGCGTCGAACGCCAACCGCTCGAGCACCGGCGCGAGCGCGAGGCCGTACCGGTCCGCGGCGGCGAAGGTGTCGATCAGCGGTCGCGCGATCGGACCGAGCTCGTCCAGCGCGGCGAGCGCATCGGCGAAGCGTTCGCCGGCGGCGACCCGCGCCGAGACCGACGCGAAGGCGGGACGCAGCTGCGGCGGCACGTGGGCGGTCGCCACCAACAACGCGCCGCCAGGCAGGTACCCGGCGCGCACCGCCAGCACCACGAGGTCGATCGCGTCGGGGTACGTCGATTCGATGGAGCGCCGCACGGTCGATGCCGCGCGCGCGGCCCGCCACCGAGCGACGAAGGCCGCCGCGACGATGCCCGCCGCGGCAACCAACGGCCCGAGCACCGCGACGCCGGCCGCGACGACGACGGCGCCGACCGACCACCTGGTCCACCTCCGGCGCGGGTGACTCTGGCTGGCGCGCGCGACGACCCGTCGTACGCCGTGCACCGGCCGGATCCCGGCGCCCAGCGCGAGGACGGCGACCGCGACGCACAGCCCGAACAGGGCGGCGATCATCGCCCGCTCCGGCCGACGATGTGGCGCATCCACCACCACCCGATGGTGTTCAACGCGGCCCCGGCGGCGACGCACGTGGCGCCGAGAGCAGACCCGAGGTAGGCCTGCCGGGTGCGCGCACTGCCCGCCAGGCTCCACATCGCGAAGGCGACCGGGACGATGGTGAGGACGCGCGCGCTCAGGCGGGCCTGGGCGCTCTGCGCCTGGAGATCGGCGGCGACGGCCGCACGCTCGCGAAGCACGGAACCGGCGGAGTCGAGCGTGGCTGCGGCGGGTCCGCCGAGCGCCGCGGCACATCCGAGCGCCTGGAGGGCGAGCGCGACGTCGGCCGAGTGCGCGGTGGCGCCGACGACGGCGAGCGCGTCCGCGATCGGCCGCCCTC
>JAODBQ010000569.1 GCA_025464045.1 Ilumatobacteraceae bacterium | reverse complement strand
TACAACTCGAAGACGGCGCGTTTGTACGAGGACATCGGCTTCATCACCTGCGACTCGGCGATCGGCGCGGATGTCACTCAGCTGTTCAACCACCTCACCGGCTACAGCCGCGCCCACAACTACGAGGCGTTGCTGGTGGCCCCGCGGGACATGCGCAACCAGCTCGTCGACCTGATCGAGCACGAGGCCTCGTTCGGCGCCGACGGCCACATCTTCGTCAAGCTCAACTCGCTCGCCGATCCCGAGCTCGTCGACGCGCTGTACCGCGCCAGCCAGGCCGGCACCCGTGTCGATCTGCTGATCCGCGGGATCTGCGTGCTCCGGCCGGGAGTCCCCGGCTTGAGCGAGACGATCCGCGTGCGCTCGGTCCTCGGCCGGTACCTGGAGCACTCGCGCACGATGCGGTTCGCGCACGGGTCCGGCGACGAACCGCTGTTCCTCATCGGCAGCGCCGACTGGATGCCGCGCAACCTCGACCGGCGCGTCGAGGTCCTCGTGCCTGTCACCCATCCCAAGCACCAGCAGTGGCTGGACCACGTGCTCGCCTTCGACATGGCCGACGACGTGGTTCGCTTCGAGCTCGACGCGGACGGCGTGTGGCACCGCCGCGGGCCGTCGCAGTTCGCGTACGGCGACGGCCAGGAGCGGCTGTACCGCTGGGTGGCGGATCAGCAGCTGCGCCGGCGCTCGGCGAACCCGGCCAGCGCGCTGACCCAGGTCACCGGCTGAACCGAGTCGTCGGCTGAACCGAGTCGTCGGCTGACGCACGTCGTGGGTCGACGCAGGGGCGGTCGTCGCCCGACATCGAGCCTCGCCTTGACCAACCCTTGAGCCGGATTGGCCGTCTGTTCGGCACGCGTTCACCTCTCGTTCAACTGGACAGGGGATGTCCGTCAACTTGCCTTCGTACCGTCGCCGTCGTTGTTCATCCCCAACGCTGAGGAGATCTTCACGTGAACACCCCCACACGGCGCCGTTTGCTCGTCGCCGGACTCGCCTCGTTGACCTTGCTGGCCACGGCCTGCGGCAGCGACAGCAAGTCGACCACCACGACCACCCCGACCGCCGCGCCATCCACCGCCGCTCCCGCAACCACCGCCGCGTCGTCGACGAGCGCCGGCGGGACGGCAACCACCCACGCGCCGGCTACCACCGCGGCCGGCACCGCGACGACGGCCGGCGCAGGTGCCACGACCACCGCACCGAAGAAGGTATCGGGCCAGCTCAACGGCTCCGGCTCGACGTTCGTGCAGACGTTCGTCGAGGAGTCGATCGCCGACTTCACCAAGGGCAACAGCGATCTGACGATCAACTACGGCGGCGGCGGTTCCGGCAAGGGCCGTCAGGACCTCGCCGACCAGCTCGTCGACTTCGCCGGCACCGACGGCACCATCAAGGACACCGACCTCCCCAGCTACAAGGGTGGCGCCGTCCTCTACTTCCCGGTGGTGGTCGCTCCGATCACGGTGAGCTACAACCTCGGCGGTGTCGACACGCTGAAGCTCAGCCCGGCCACGATCGCCAAGATCTTCCAGGTCCAGATCACCAACTGGAACGATGCTGCGATCGCCGCCGACAACCCGGGCGTGACCCTGCCCGACCAGGCGATCACCGTCGTGCACCGCAGCGACTCGAGCGGGACGACGAGCAACTTCACCAAGTTCCTCGACAGCGCCGTCGGTTCCAAGGGTGACGGCACGTGGACGCTCGGTACCGACTCCACCGTCGCCTGGCCGGCGAACACCCAGGCCGGCAACGGCAACGGTGGCGTGGCCCAGATCATCGGCTCGACGAAGGGCGCGGTCGGCTACGTCGACTACAGCGACGCAGTGGACGCCAAGCTGACGTTCGCGCAGGTCGAGAACAAAGCCGGCAAGTTCGTCACCGCCGACCTCGATGGTGCCTCGGCCGCGGCGGCCGGCGCAACCGTCGCCGACAACCTCACGTTCAGCGCGGTCTGGGCCGACGGCGACACGTCGTACCCGATCACCGCGCAGACCTGGATCATCGTCTACCAGAAGCAGACGGATGCCACGAAGGGCACGGCGATCAAGGCCTTCCTCGACGACATGCTCACCAACGGCCAGAAGATCGCGCCGGACGTGAACTACGCACCGCTGCCGGCGGCGCTGGCCACGAAGGCCATCGCCCAGCTCGACAAGCTCGCGATCGGCTGACGCCATCAGCACGCTGGAACCAACGTTCAGCACGAGCGAGGACCCCCGTTCCGGGGGTGCTCGCCGCGACCCGGCATCGCTGCGTGGCAAGTTCGCCGCGGCCGACCTGTCGTTCCGGGTCCTGACCTACGCCGCCGGCGCGCTCGTGCTGGCGGTGCTCTGCCTGATCACGTTGACGATGACGGGCAGGAGCATCAAGTCCCTGCAGCACATGGGTCTCGACTTCTTCACGAGTCGGTCGTGGAACCCGCCCGCGCAGTTCTACGGGATCCTGTCGTTCATCTGGGGCACGGTGTTCACCGCCACGATCGCGGTCCTCATCGCGATCCCGATCAGCCTCGGGATCGCGCTGTTCATCACCCAGGTGGCGCCGCGTTGGTTGCGCTCGATGATGGTCTACGCCGTCGATCTGCTCGCCGTCGTGCCCTCGGTCGTGTTCGGCCTGTGGGGCGTGTTCGTGCTCGCCCCGCACATCGGAGGCTTCTACGGCTGGCTGTCACGGACGTTCGACGGTTGGCCGGTGCTCGGCACCTTGTTCGGACCGAACCCGCAGACGCGGTCGTTCCTGACCGCCGGGATCATCCTGGCGCTGATGATCACGCCGATCATCGTCAGCCTGTCGCGTGAGGTGATCGAGACGACGCCGCAGATCGAGAAGGAGGCGGCGCTGGCGCTCGGCGCGACGAAGTGGGAGATGATCCGCGGCGCGGTGCTCCCGCACTCGAAGAGCGGTCTCGTCGGCGCAGTGATGCTCGGCCTCGGACGAGCGATGGGCGAGACGATCGCCGTCGCGCTGGTGATCGGCAGCGCCAACGGTCAGATCTCGCTGAACACCCTGGCGTCGGGCAACTCGATGCCGGCCGTGATCGTCAGCGAGTGGGGCGAGGCGGACACGTTGAAGAAGTCGGCGCTGATCGCCATGGCGATGACGCTGTTCGTGATGACGATCATCATCAACATCGTCGCAACCGCGATCGTGCAGCGTTCGACGAGGCGTTCCCGGGGGGCGATGTGAGCACCACGCTGATCGAACAGCCGGCGGCCTCGGCGCCCGAGGCGATGGATCTCAAGCGTCAGCGCAGCTGGCGTTCGACCAAGAGCCAGCTGATGGTCGGGCTGATGGGCCTCGCGTTCGTGATCGTCGTCATCCCCCTCGTCGCGGTGGTCTTCACCCTCGTCAGCAAGGGTGCCGGGATCGTGTTCCGCGACTTCCCCGCCTGGTTCACCGACGACATCCCGATCCGCAGCCGCGCCGTCGGTCCGGGCATGGGCCCGGCGATCATCGGCACGATCGTGATCACCGTGGCGGCCTCGCTCCTGGCGATCCCGCTCGGGATCCTCGGCGCGGTGTACCTGCACGAGTACGGCAAGAACAGCCCGAGCGCGAGGGTGGTGCGCTTCCTGTCGAACGTGAT
>JAODBQ010000565.1 GCA_025464045.1 Ilumatobacteraceae bacterium | reverse complement strand
GGGGGGGGGGGGGGGGGGGGGGGGGCCGCGCTCGGGGCGGTCGGGACGATCGCGGCCGCCCGCGCGTCCGGGTCGTCGTTCCAGCGCAGCGCCCCAGGCGGCGGCAGGCCCGGGCGCGCATCGGCGACCAGCGCAAAGCCGCAGTCCTTGCAGAACCGCTGGCCGGGTTGCGTCGCGGCGCCGCACGTCGGACAGGACATCTCACTCCTCGCTGGGTGGCGACCACGGGCCGTCCACACACGCAGATTACGTCAGCTCCGCCGTCTCCCACGTCGGCGAGGTGCCGGAAGGCTGCCGGTAGACCTCGGCGAGGCGATCGATCAGGAAGTTCTCGAACGCCCCAGCCGGCAGGGCCGGCGCATACAGGTGGCCCTGCTGGCGGACGCAGCCGAGCGCGATCAGCGTGTCTGCCTGGGCGCCGTTCTCCACGCCCTCGGCCGTCACCGCCATCCCCAGTTCGCGCACGAGGGCGATGATCGAGCGGACGATCGCACGGTCGTGCGGATGCGCGGTGATCGTGTCGATCGAGGCCCGGTCGATGCGCACCTCGTCCAGCGGCAGGCGCCGCAGCAGGCTCAGCGAGGACACGCCGCGGGCGAAGTCGTCGAGGCAGACGCGGCCGCCGCGCTCGCGGAAGTCCGCGAGGTTCGCTGACGCTGCCGCGAGATCGCCGACCACCGCGGACTCGCGTGCGTCGACTGTGAGCAGGTGGGGATCGATCCCGTCGAAGACCTGGTCGATCGGGTGCTCACGCCAGTGGGACGTCACCTCGACGCCGAGGTTGGCGCGGAAGCGGAAGCCCTCCGGCAACCCGAGCGCGGCGAACCGGCGGATGTGCTGACGAGCCCCCTGGATGACCGCCAGCGTCAGCCGTTCCAGGAGGCCGGCCCCGGCGGCGAGCCCGATGAAGTCGCGCGCGGAGGTGAGCCTGCCGTCGCTGTGCAGCCACCGCGCGAGCAGCTCCGCGCCGACGATCTGACCCGTGGAGGCGTCGATCTCCGGCTGGAAGAACGGCAGGATCTCGCCGTCCTCGAGTGCCCGGCGCAGCTCCTGCTCGCGCTCGACGCGCGCGTTGAGCTCCTCGCGCATCTGCTCGTCGAACACCTCGACCCGGTTGCGGCCGGCGTACTTGGCCCGGTAGAGCGCCGCGTTCGCGTTGCGCAGCACCTCGCTGGCGGTGTTGCCGTGGACGGGCGAGCTGGCGACGCCGATGCTCACCGACGACGGCATCTCCCGGCCCTCGGCGTGCACCGGCTGGGCGAGCGCGCTGACGATCTGCCCGGCGGCCGTGAGCGCATCCGCGGGCTGGAGGTGGGGCAGGGCCACGACGAACTCGTCGCCACCCATCCGCCCGACGATGCTGTCGCGCACGACCGTCCTGCCGAGGCGGTCGGCGAGCACGCTGAGGAACCGGTCGCCACCGCGGTGACCGAGTGCGTCGTTGACCGCCTTGAACCGGTCGAGGTCGATGTACAGCACGGCGACAGGCGCCGCCTCGGTGGCGACGGCGAGCATCTCGTCGAGCGCGTCGAGGGTGCCGCGTCGGTTGCTCAGCCCGGTGAGCGGGTCGTGCAGCGCCTGGTGGAGCAGCCGATCGTTCGTCGCGGCGAGCTCGGTGTACGCATCGGCGACGGCCTGGTGGTCGCGCTCCAGCTGCGCGGCGAGCTCCTCGGTGTGGATCTGGTTGCGGATCGACTGCAGCGCGGTGCGGCTGACGAGGTGGTGCAGGAACGTCATCAGCAGCACACCGAGACCGATCAGCAACGCCATCCGGCGCAGCACGTAGTCGTCGCGAGTCGCCAGGCCCCACACGCACACCACCGTGAGGGGGAGGATGCCCGCGGCGAACAGGTCGCGTCGCCCGGCGGTGAACACGGCGAGGACGGCAGTCGTGCTCGCCGGGATGACGGTGAGCATCAAGATCGTGGAGCGGTTCGACTGCGGGTTGGCCCACGTGCCGAGCGCGAGCGTGACGCCGATGACGACCAACGCCACGAGCAGCAGCGCGTGGGTGGTCCGGCTCGCCGTCACCGCCGTGGGTGCGCGGCGGAAGCTGACGTACGCGAGTACGCCGAGCACCGACGAGAGGACGGCGAGGGCCAGCCACAGCACGGCCCGCACGGCGTCGATCTGGTCCCGCGAGATCACGATGGCGAGGATCGTGACGGGGACGACGAGGACCAGGCACGCTGGCAGGTTGGCGATCGCGGCAGCGAGGGCACGATCGGAGACGTGGCTGTCGGACCGCGACGGACCGCTTGCTGCGCTGTCCGGTAACGGCACTCGTCCACCTCCTCCAGCGCCCCGCGGCAGACGCTCTTGCGATCCGATGCGTCCCGTTGCACGCCCGAACGTTGGACTACCCGACCTTAACCGATCGCCGATCGCCGGTCGCCGGTCGCCGTGGCGGTGGTGTCGTCCCGTCGGTCGCCGGTGTCCTCCCACCAGAATGGCCGGGTGGCAGGGATCGACAGCGGCTCGCGGCCGAATGCGGCGGGAACCCGCGGCAACGGCCGGTTCGCCCCGTCGCCGACCGGCGCGCTGCACCTCGGGAACCTGCGCACCGCGCTCGTCTCGTGGTTGTTCGCCCGCGCGGCCGGTGCAGGATGGCTGGTGCGGATGGAGGACCTCGATCCGCTGACGAGCTCGCGCCGCGTCGCGGCGGCCCAGCTGGACGAGTTGGCGGCGCTCGGCCTGCGGGCCGACGGCGAGGTCGTGTTCCAGTCCGACCGCTTCGCGCTGCACCACGCCGCGATCGGCGAGCTCCGCGAGGCGGACCTCGTCTACGAGTGCTTCTGCAGTCGGCGCGAGATCCGCGACGCGGCGCGGGCACCGCACAGCGAGCCCTCCGACCACCCCGACGGCGCCTACCCGGGGACGTGCAGGGACCTCGACGACGCGGCTCGTCGACGGTTCGTGGCGGCCGGTCGACAGCCGGCACTGCGCCTGCGCACCGACGGCGGCTCGATCGGGTTCGACGACCTCGTCCTCGGCGCGGTCGAGGGACGCGTCGACGACGTCGTGCTGCAACGCAACGACGGTGTGCCCGCGTACAACCTCGCGGTCGTCGTCGACGATGCCGAACAGGGCGTCACCCAGGTCGTGCGCGGCGACGACCTCGCATCGTCGACGCCGCGTCAGATCCTGCTGCAACGGCTGCTGCGCCTGCCGACGCCGACGTACGCGCACGTGCCGCTGGTGGTCGGAGCGGACGGGGCGCGCCTGGCCAAGCGCCACGGCGCGGTCACGATCGGCGAGCTCACCGCGACGGGCATCGCGCCGGCCGCGGTCCTCGCCCGGCTCGGTGCCAGCCTCGGGCTGTGCGACGCCGACGCGACCGTCACGCCCGACGACCTCCTCGCCGCGTTCAGCCCGGAGCGGATCCCCCGCCGGCCGACGCGCGTGGCCGAGCTCGTCGGGGACGCGCCGGCGGCCGGCTTCGTCTGACACGATCGGCACGATGTTCGACGACCTGCAGCAGCTGTTCGGGTACCAGGGTGCCGTCGACGATCGTCCCGGCTGGACCGTGGTCGCTCCGGACGTGCTGCTCACCCCGTTCTGGACACCCACGTTCTGCGCCACCCTGATCCGTGCTGCGGAGGCGGTCGGCGCGTTCGAGCCCAGCCTCGACGACCCGGTGCCCGGCCACGAGGTGTCACTGGCCGTGATCAGCCCGCGCCTGTTCGACGCGGTGCAGCAGGACATCGGATCGCGGATCTGGCCGCAGCTGCGCGAGGTGTGGCCGTACATCGACTACTTCGGCCTGCGCGACGTGTTCGTCATCCGCTACGCGATCGGCGAGCAGGAGGAGCTGCGCATCCACCACGACGTCGCCCAGGTGTCCGCGTCGGTGAAGCTCAACGACGACTACGACGGCGCCGAGCTGGCGTTCCCGCGCCAGGGTTTCACGAACGCCGACGTACCCATCGGCGAGCTGCTGGTGTGGCCGTCGCTCGTCACTCACCCGCATCGCACCGAGCGCGTGCGCGGTGGCGTCAAGTACGCGCTGACGGTGTGGTGCGAGCTGCCGACATTCGCGTGACCGCGCTGGGTACTGTTCCTCACTGACGGCGCGACGCCGCGCGCGAAGGCAGGGCACCCCAGGATGATCACACGCACCAAGGCAGCACGAACCGCGACGCTCTCCGGTGTGCTGCTGGTGGCCACGCTCGGCGTCGCCGGGCTGTCCGTGTCGGCCGCTCCGCCGGACTCCACCGTGCCGTCGCCTACCGTGCCGTCGCCCACCGAGACGTCCGTCGCCCCGCCGACCGGCACCGACGACTCCTCGGTCGTGATCACTCCCGGCACCACCACGGCGCCGACCACCACGTCGACCGTCGCACCGACCGACACCGTCGCCACCCTGCCGCCGGGTACCCCCACCACGACGCCCTACCCGCTGCCGCCCGCGCCGGTGCTCCCGTCGAACGTCGAGAACGTCGCGCCGGCGGAGACACCGCTCCAGGCCGTCGGCAGCCGCAGCGGACCCGCCACGCAGGTGCTCCAACAGCGGCTGCTGGACCTCGGCTTCTGGGACACCGCGCCCGACGGCAAGTACGGGTTCGCCACCACCCAGGCGGTGATGGCGTTCCAGAAGTACACCGGCCTGAGCCCCTCCGGCAAGGTCGACAAGGCCACCGCGGCGGCGCTCACCGCGGCCACGGAGAAGGCGCACGGGCTGACGAACGCCGGCACGCTCGTGGAGGTCGACAAGGGCCGCCAGGTGCTGTTCATCGTCGTCGATGGCAAGACGCAGTGGGCGTTCAACACCTCCACCGGGTCCGGCATCGCCTACACCGCCACGAACAAGAACGACCCGACGAAGGTCGAGACGGGCGACGCGCAGACGCCGGCCGGCTTGTTCAAGACGAACCGCGAGCGGCCCGAAGGCTGGTGGGAAGGTGACCTCGGGCGGATCTACCGGCCGAAGTACTTCAACGGCGGCATCGCCCTGCACGGCATGACGAGCATCCCCAACCACCCCGCCTCGCACGGCTGCGTGCGCCTCAGCACGATGGCCATGGACTTCATCTGGGACAGCGGACTGGTCCCGCTCCACACCACGGTGTGGGTGCACGAGTGACTCGCTGATCCAGCCTGCTTCATCCGGTCGCGCCGACCGGACCGCGTCGCTCGTCAGTCGGTGAGCGTGGCGCGACGGATCTTCAGTGGCCGGTTCTCGGCCGTCAGGCAACGACCGGTCTCGAGATCGAACCGCCAGCCGTGGAGCGTGCAGACCAGCTCGCAGCCGTCGATCTCGCCGAACACAGCGAGGTCGGCATGGCGGTGCGGACAGGTGCGTTCGACGATGTGGTCGCCGATGCGGATCTCCTGGGCGGCGATGCCGTGCTGCTCCGGGTCGAGCTTGCGCAGTGCCTCGGCCTCGGCACGTCGCATCCGTTCGACCGACAGTGACTTGAAGAAGTTGTACACGTACTCGTTGAACGGGCCGACCCGCCACGCCGTGAAGCGGCAGGACAGGAACAGGGCGTTGCTCCAGTCGACGGCACGCTGCGCGGTGACGGTCTCGACGAGCTCGCGTTGGATCTCGAAGCGGAACGCACAGGGCTCACCGGCGTAGGCGCGCACGTCGGCGTTGGGGAAGTCGATGGCGATCTCCTCGTCGCCGGCGCGGAGCACGACGACCGCACCGACACCCGCACGCAGCGTCGGGGCCATGGCCAGCAACGGTCGCCACCACGCTTGCAACGTGGTCAGCAGATCCGCTGTCGGCGTGTGCCAGGTGGCGCGCAGCGCGTCGAGCCAGGGCAGCCAGTCCGCCTGGTAACGGGCGAGGTACGCCGACTTGTCGGTGAAGATCGCGTCGACGTCGGCTTGCGGCGCCGGATGGGTGACGGAGATCTGCCCATCGGCGAGCACGATCTCGGTGCCGGGGATGGCCAGGACGCCGCGGCGCCCGGCGTCGGCCAGCCGGGCGAGGAAGATCCGCTGGTCGGGGAAGATGCTCGGCTCGTCGCCGGTGATCACGTTGAGGTGGAACAGCTCGGGATCGAGGAACACCGGCGGCCCGGCGCTGGGAACGACCGCTGCGGCGTCGATCGCCTCGACGTAGCGCATCGCGCGCGTGAGCTGGCTGGCGACCTTCGCGTCGACGAGCTCGCGCATCCTCGCCGGCGGTTCGTCGTAGACCATCGGGTACCAGATCGCCCCGCTGTACTGGATCCAGTGGAGGTCGACCGTGCCGTGGCGGCGCAGCGCCTCGAGGTCGGTGGTGCGGCAGTCGTTCTGGTTGACGAGCACGGCCGTGCCGTCGTCGACGACGAGGGCCGAATCGCCGCCGGGGCCGTCGGTGATGCTCGTCTCGACGTGGATCGCCACCTTCAGGCCGGCGCCGAGGTCGGTCTCCTCACCGTCGCGTGTGCGCACGAACCGGGTGAACCCGAACGCGCGCAGCTTGCGCTCCAGTTCGCGCGTTGGGTAGCCGGGGAGCAGGACCGTCGTCTCGCGTTCCACGTGGCCGGCGAGCCACGGCTCGTCGAGGTGGTCGGCGTGCAGGTGGGAGATGTACAGGAAGTCCGGGTGCTCGATGCGCTCGAGCAGCTCGCCGGCGAGCTGGTCGTTGCGCGGGAAGACGAACCACGAGCCGAAGAAGGCAGGGAGGAACCACGGATCGCAGAGGATCGAACCGCCGCGGGTGTCGATCAGGATCCCGGCGTGTCCGATCGACGTGGCGCGCATGGCGGCGAGGCTACCGACGCGCCCGTCCGCGACCTGCTCATCCGTCCCAGCTGGACCGAGCGACAGGGGCAACCGCAACCCACGGGGCAGCGGACGACCATGCTCGCCTGCCCGCCACTGCCTCGAGCGCGGTGGCTCGGGCGGCCGTTCCGGGTGGGACGGGTGTGTGCCGGAGGCGGGAGCGTCAGGCGACGGGCGGGTCGGTGAACTGCTGACCGGCGCGGGAGACGTGCTCGGTCCAGGTGCCGCCGTCCCAGTAGCGCAGGTCGAAGCGACCGGCCGGATCCGCGTACCAACCCGCCGGGACCGACGGGGTGGAGGTTGCCGCGGCGGCCGCGGGTTGCGCCGCAGCAGGCGTGGCGACCTGCTGCGAGCTCTGCGGCTGGTAGATGCTGCCGCTCGAATCGGACGAGGAGGCCGGGGTGGTGCTCGACGCGGGCGCCGTGCCCCAGCCGGAGGGCTCGGACACGCTTGCCGCGGGGGCGGACGTGGAGCTCGACGACGGCTCGAAGCTCGACGACGACGTGCTCGAGGTCGACGTGGTGCTGCCGGAACCCGCAGCCCGGCTCAGGAACGCGGTGACTTCGGTGCTGGTGTTGACGATGCCGACGACGTCCCAACCCTCGGCTGACTTCTCGGTGAGCTTGGTCGCCAACGAGGCTGAGTCGTACGACGAGGCACTGACGGTGGTGAATTCCTGCGGCATGGCCTGGAGGTTAGTGGCAACGCCGCAGCGTGGCGGCAACGGCCACCCGTGCGGCGCGTGCCGCAGAAGCGGGCCTCGCCGACCGCTGCGCGGGCCGCATGTTCAGCTCGGCATCACGAGCGCGTGCACGTCGGTGCCCGACGGCGGACCGTCGTAGGTCAGCTGGCCGTCGCGCAGGGCGAGCAGGCGGCCGACCCGGTTGACGAACGTCAGCTCGTGGGTGGCGACGAGCAGCGTCGCGCCGCGCGCTGCGGCCAGGTCGAACTCGGCGAGCAGCGCTTCCTTGCCGGTGGCGTCGAGGCCGACGAACGGCTCGTCGACCAGCCAGACGTCGAACGGGCGGATGCAGGCGAGGGTGATCGCGGCCTTCTGGCGCAGGCCGCGGCTGAACGTGGTGGGGATGTCGTCGCGGCGGTCGCTGAGCCCCATCGTCGTGACCAGTCGTTCGGCCGGCTCCTCCCACTGCTCGACGCCGTGCAGGCGGCCGATGTACTCGAGGTGCTCCCACAGCGACAGGTCGTCGTAGAAGGTGGGGCTGTCGCTGAGCCACGACAGCGAGCGGCGCGCGCCCTCGGTGCCCGAGCCGTGGCCGCAGATCTTGACGGCGCCGTCGGACGGATCGAGCAGACCGGCCGCCATCTTCAGCAGCGTCGTCTTGCCGCTGCCGTTGTGCCCGACGAGGGCGACGTGCTCGCCGACGGGCACCTCGAGGTCGAGTGGCTCCAGCGCCGGTCGGTCGCCGTAGTTCTTGGCGAGCCCGGTGGTGACGAGGGCGGGCGCGTTGCGGGGGTTGCGTGGGTTGCGGCTCATCGAGCGCTCCTCTGCTCGGTGGTGTAGTCGCGGCCCTGCGACATGAACGACTTGATGGCCTTGCGCATGTCGTCGCGCTTGCGCACCCACCAGGCCGTCGCGGCGACGAGCAGGATCGTGCCGATCGCTCCGCGGATCGCCGCGCCGACGGTGCTGTCGCCGCGCAGCTCGGCCTGGCGGACCAGGAGGACGTTGACGGTGGCGAGGGCGCTGACGACGAGCGGGATGACGACGCGCAGCAGGGTCGTGACGCCGGCCATCTCGGGCGGCATGAACGCCTGCTGGCTGGCGTTGGCGAACGGGTCCGGAGCGTCGCGCACGATGCTGACGACGGCGCCGGCCGCCCCGCCGAGCACCGTCGGGATGCACAGGATCGCCGCGACCGTCGCCGCGCTCGACCACGTGTACCGGCCATGGCTGTTGACGACCGTGACCACCGTGGCCGCCGCCGCGGCGATCAGCGCGAACGGCACGAGCGCCGCCGCCGGCGCGGCGAGGTGGCGGACCATCAGCGAGCCACGTTCGATCGGCAGGCTCTCGGCGCGATCCGGCTGATCGACCTCCTGCGACAACGGCTCCATCGACTCCAGGCCGAGCAGGAACAGCAGCCCGGCGGTCAGCAGCAACGCCGGCGAGGTGCCGCGCAGCACCAGCGCCTGGCTGGCGCCGGCGGCCGCAGCGACCAGCGCCATCCGCACGACGCGCGTGGCGGGCAGCCGCAGCAGGCTGTGCCAGCCGCGGCGCCACACGGCGTGCTTGCGGTTGCGGGTCGGGAGACGCACCCACGGACGGTTGCGGGTCTGCTCCTGGTTGAGCTGGCGGCGCAGCAGGATGACGGTGCGCAGGTCCTGCATCGTGACCGCGAACCGCAGCTGGGCGACGAGACCGCTCCGCCGGGCGAGCGCGTCCAGCGACGTCCGTCGCAACAGCGCGAGCCCGACGATCACCACCGCGACGATCACGACGAGTGCGAGCGCGTCGATGCCCCGCTGTCGCCAGCCCCACAGCGCGAGGCTGCCGACGAGGTTCCCGGGTGCCGGCGCATGGGTGCCGACCGCGGCGAACACCTGCCACACGAGCAGTGCCAGGCCGACGAGCGTCATCGACCACAGCGGCGCGTGCGTCGCGTGGGCCACCATCGCCGCGCCGATCCAGATCATCCCGATCGCGATGCCGAAGATCGCCCCGGACGCCGCCCAGGCGATCGTCGAACCGGGCAGGCGCCGCCCGGCGAGCTGGCCGGCGATCGCACCGAGCACGCCGCCGGCGTACGCCGCGCTGCGCAGACGCTGGATGGCCGGACGCACGAGCGCGCGCCGGCGGTCCACCGGGGCGAGCATCACGTACATCACGTCCGGCGCCTCGAGTGCCAGCGGGCCGCCCTGCGCACCGCTGCGCAGCCCCGCGAGCAGCGCCAGCACGGCGGCCACACCGAGCACCGCGGGCGCGTGACGGGCGAACGCATCCGCCGTCGCCGGGTCGACCGGCTTGTCGCCGATCAGCCCGCTCAGCCACAGCACGGTGCCGCCGCCGAACAGGGCGAGCAGGTAGACGCGGTAGGCCGCCTCGAACCACTCGATGTTGCCGAGGCGATGGCGCTGGCGGGTGCGTCGCAGCGCGACCATCGCTGCCGTCGGCGTCTCCGGACCGCTCCTGCCCTTGGCGCGACGGCCCGAGGCGGTGCTCGCCGTCGTGGGGCCGCCGACAACCTGCCCGGTGCGGACGTCCGTCTCGGGCTCGCCGTGGTCGGTGACGCTGTTCGGGTCGACGTGAGTAGCGACAGCGTCCCCGAGCCTGCCGTCGTCGATCGCGTCGGCGGACCGGTCGTCGGCGGCGGGGTCGTCGGCGGGATTGCCCTTGTTGACCTTCTTGGCAGCCACGGAACGAGGGCTCACTCGCCGAGCGCGGCGTCGCGGGCCGGGTCGGCGGACCAGGCCGACCAGCTGCCGACGAACAGGCGCGGCGGGCCGAGCCCGGCGTGCTCCATGCCCAGGATGTTGATGCAGGCGCTGACGCCGGAGCCGCAGTAGGCGATGGCGTCGTCGGTCGTGTCGTCGATGCCTCGCCGGGCGTAGTGCGTGCGCAGCTGCGCGGGCGACGTGAAGCGTCCGTCCGGACCGAGGACGTCGGTGGCCGGTGCGCTCCTGGCGCCGGGGATGTGGCCGGGCGTCTTGTCGACCATCGTCGCCTCGCCCGTGAAGCGGTCGAACGAGCGGGCGTCGATCACCGGGACGCCGGCGAGGGCGGCCTCGCCGGTGGTGTCGGCGCTCGCCAAACGGTCGGCGGGCCATGGCTTGTCGGTGAACGTCGCCGGCGTCGGTGGCATGCCGGGCCCGGACTCGATCGGGCCCTCCCAACCGTGGAGGCCACCGTCGAGCACGGCGGCGTCGTGGCCGAGCATCCGCAGCATCACCACGAGGCGGCCGGCGGTGATCCCGCCGGAGTCGTCGTACGCGACCACGACGGTGTCGTCGCCGATGCCGAGCTCGCTCATCGACGCGGCGAAGGCCTGCGGCGTCGGGAGCGGGTGGCGCCCCTCGGTGGCGGGCAGGCCTGCGGCGCACAGCTTCGTCTCGAGGTCGACCCAGCGCGCACCGGGCAGATGGCCGTCCCGGAAGGCGGCGAAACCGTCGCGCCCGTCGAGGTACCAGCGCACATCGGCGAGGACGGCCTCGGGGTGGTCGGAGAGGAAGGCCGCATCGACGACCGGGGGGATCACGTCTGCATCCTGCCACCGGCGGCGGCGGATTCGGCAGCCTGCAGCACCTGGCGCAGCGGCCGTCCGAGGGCGGCCGCGGCCGCTGCGGCATCGTCGTGCTCCGCCTTCACGCGTCCGGCGGAGACCTTGACGCGAATTGTGTGACCTTAGACCACCACGGTGCGCTCCTCGGGTTGCTGTGGCAAACGCTGCAGGACCGTGCCGCGCAGGCCGAGTGAACCGGTCTCGCGCACGAGCACGCGGCTGACGGCGGCTGCGGTGGCGGGGTCGCACAGGGCGTGCACGGTGTGGCCAGGGCGCCCCTTCTTCATCACGATCGGCGTGGCCCACGCGTCGTGGGCGCCTGCGGCGAGGAGCGCGGCGATGGTGTGGGCGATCACCTCACCGGTGGCATCGTCGACGTTCGTCTCGAACAGCTGCACGGGCTGACCCGGCTCCGGCGTGAGGTCGGCAGCACCGGTGGGTGCTGCCTCGGTCCCGATGACGACCTGCACGACGTTCGGGCGGCCCGGGATGTCGGCGGTCCCGGCGCCGTACCCGGTGGCGGCCACGTGCATGGCCGGCATCGGACCGAACGCGTCGGCCAGCGCAGTCATCAGCGCCACGCCAGTGGGCGTGGCGAGCTCCTTGCGATCGGCGATGCCCCGACTCGGGGCGCCCCGTCGGGCGAGCAGTTCGAGCGTCGCCGGCGCGGGGTTGGGCAGTTCGCCGTGCGCGGATCGGACCGTGCCCTGACCGACGGTGATCGGGCTGCAGACGATGCGGTCGATGCCGAGCGACTCCAGCGCCGCGCACGCCCCGACGATGTCGACGATGGCGTCGACCGCGCCCACCTCGTGGAGCTCGACGTCGTCCGGGTCCATCCGGTGCATCACCCCCTCCACCTCGGCGAGCGCGCGGAACGTGCGCGTCGCCCGGTCCTTCACCCGCGGCGGCAGATCCGCCTCCTCGAGGAGCTTGCGGATCTCCCGGTACGGCCGCCGCGGATGCTCGTGGTCGCCGTCGTGCGAATGGCCGTCGCCGTGGTCGCGGACGTGGTCGTGCGCGCGGTGGTCGGCGTGCTGGTCGTGGTGGTCGGCGTCGCCGTGGTCGTGGTCGTGGTCGCCGTGGTCGTGGTCGTGCTGGTCGGCGTGCGGGTCGTCGGCGCGGTGCTCGTGCTCGTGGCCACCGTCGACGACGACGGTGGCCTTCGTCGCCGCGATCCCGCAGCGCAGCGCCGGCTCGAACGTCAGCGCGTAGCCGTCGATCCCCAACCGGCCGACGAGGTCGCCGATCATCATCGGATCGGCGCCGGCGTGGACGAGTGCTGCCATCGTCATGTCGCCGGCCGTCCCGGCGAAGCAGTGGAACCATGCCGTGCGCTGCACCGTTGCGTCGCTCATCGCATGATCCGGGCGATCGCGCAGGCGGCGCCGAAGCCGTTGTCGATGCCGACGACGGTGATCCCGCTCGCACACGAGGCGTGCATCGCCAGCAGCGCGGTCACGCCGTCGAGCGCGCTGCCGTAGCCGACGCTGGTCGGCACGGCGACGACGGGCGCAGCCGTGAGGCCGCCGACCACGCTGGCCAGCGCGCCCTCCATCCCGGCGACGACGACGATCGCATCCGCCGACGTGATCCGGTCGAGGTGGGCCAGCAGCCGGTGGATGCCGGCGACGCCGACGTCGACGAGCCGGTCCGCGGCGAAGCCGTACGCGGCAAGGGTCAGCACGCACTCGTCGACGACGGGCGCATCGCTGGTCCCTGCGCTGACGACGAGCACCCGCGGTTCGGCGGAGGTGGCGGGCGCCCGCCAGAGCAGGCACCCGGCGCGCTGGACAGCGTCCGGGTGGACGGCGAGCGTGGCCTTGCGCTGGTCGTCGTCGGCCCTGGTCAGCAGCACCGGGCCGGTGCCGTGGGCGAGGAGCTCGGAGACGATCCGGACGCACTGCTCGGGCGACTTGCCGCGCCCGAAGATCGCCTCGGGCATGCCCTGGCGGAGGTGACGATGGTGATCGACGAGCGCATCGCCGACCTCGGCGAACGGCAGCCGGCGCAGCACGGCCACCGCGTCGTCGGGTGTCACGCGGCCGGCGCGCAGCCCGTCGATCAGCTCGCGCAGCTCGGCCTCGTTCACCCGCCCATTCTGCCCAGTCCGAGCCCCAGCCGGTCAGCGTGGCCGTCGGCGGCACAGCTAGCCTCGTGTCCCGGAACGGTGGCAGAGCGGACAAATGCACCCGCCTTGAAAGCGGGAGGCCGCAAGGCCCGGGGGTTCGAATCCCTCCCGTTCCGCCACCCACGAGTCACCGACCGGGCGTCTGGTCGCAGCCGGAAGCGAACATCTCGTCGTGGCCGGGACCGGAAGGACGGATCGCGGCGAACACGGCGGGCGGCCCGATCGGCGACGCTCAGGGAGCTCGCGGGTACCCGATGACCGTGACGGCGACCGCTGCTGCGCCGCCGTTGGCCGTCGTCGTCTTGTCCGTCGCCACGGCGGGTTGAGAGGATCGCTCGGTGACATCACCCGATCCCTCGCCCGTCGCGGCCGGTGAACCCTCGGCCCGGGAGCTCGCCGCACGTGCACACGCAGGTGCGGCGGTGCGTGACCTCGGGCATGCCCTGGTCGGCCACGACAACCAGCCGGATCTCCTCGAGCGGGCCGCCCACACGGTCGAAGCGCTCGCGGTGCAGCTGTCGAGTGGCCCGGTACGTTCACGGCCCGGGCGGGACATGCAGAACAGCGTCCTGGACGAGCCGCCGTTGGACGGGGCGGTCTTCGAGAGCTACCCGGATCGCCCGATCTCGGGTGCGGCGAGCCCGTGGGGCGTCGATCTCGTGGTCAGTCGCGACGGGGACGCCGTGATCGGGCATTGCACCTTGCGTGCCGCGCACGAGGGTGCGCCGGGTCGCAGCCACGGCGGCGTGACCGCGGCGATCTTCGACGACCTGCTCGGCTTCCTGCTCACGATCCACCAGCTCTCCGCGTTCACCGGTGAGCTCACCGTCCGCTACCTCGGGCCGGCACCGCTGCACGTGCCGCTCGAGTTCAGGGCGCGGCTGGTCGGCCAGGAGCGCCGCAAGCTGTACCTCGAGGCCGACGCCAGCGGCCCCGACGGCGTGTTCGCCACGGCCAAGGCGATCTTCATCACGATCGTCACCTCCGACGCCTGACCGCGCCTGACCGCGCCTGACCGGTCGACCAGGTCGTTCGCCGACGACCGGACAGCTGTCGAAAACTGGTCACACGTTGTCCTGGTTCGAAGCGCACGATGGTGTTCGACGGAGCGGCGACGACGCCGCACCGCAGAAGGAGATCGTGATGGACTGGAAGCTCGAACTGGTGATCATCCCCGTGTCGGACGTGGATCGGGCCAAGGCGTTCTACGTCGACCAGGTCGGCTTCAACGCCGACCACGACGTCACGGTGAGCGAGGAGATCCGCTTCGTGCAGCTCACCCCGAAGGGCTCGGCGTGCTCGATCGCGCTCGGCAAGGGCCTCGTCGAGGGTGCCCCCGGCTCGGTGCGTGGGCTGCAGATCGTCATCGACGACGCCGACGCGGCACACGACGAGCTGGCGGCGCGAGGTGTGGACGTCAGCCCGGTGACCGACCTCGCGTGGGGCCGGTTCGTGTACTTCGACGACCCCGACGGCAACCGCTGGTCGTTGCAGCAGATGCCGGTGGCCTGACGACCAGCACGACCACACGACCAGCACGACGCCCGTGGTGGCCGATCGGCAGGCGCGGCGGCCTCGTCCAGCGGCCGCCGCGCCAGCTGGCGCTGGGGCGGCCCGTTCATTCAGCGAGACGCGGACGGCCACTAGCGCGCATCGGCCACCGGTCGTCTCACCCGTTACCCTGTCGCCGATGACACCGTCGCTCGTTCCGCTGCCGTTGTACGGCGACGACGCGCGTCGCGGCGACCTCCCCGACTGAGCCACGAGCCTCGTCAACCGTTCGTTCGTTCGTCCTGTCTCGTCTCGTCATCGGAGCTCCCGTGTCATCCTTCTTCGCCATCGCCGCCGGCACCTGGGGCCTGCTCATGGCGCTCTCGCCACTGCTGCAGATCCGCACGATCCTGCGCGTGCGGTCCTCGGCCGGCGTCTCCATCGGCTACCTGTCGGTGCTCTTCGTCGGCTTCGTGCTGTGGTTCAGCTACGGCCTGTCGATCGGCAACCCGGTGCTGATCTTCACCAACATCGCCTCGCTGGTGATGGGTGCGATCACGATCACGATCGCACTGCGCTTCCGCCCGAGCGGTCGTCAGGTGACGCCGTCGCGCTCCTGGGCCGTCGACAGCACGGCATCCTCCTCGCTCGAGCGACGTTCCCACTCGGCGGCGAACACCGGGTAGCCGGCGGCACGCACGGCAGCGAGCACCCGGTCGTCGTCGTCGACGACGATGCCGATCGAGCCGCCGCGTGCCAGTGAGTCGATCTCCTCGAGCTTGATCTGCGCCGCGGGCCGACGGTCGCCCGCGTGGCGCATCACCAGCCGCGGACCGTCGAGCCCGTGCGCTTCCAGCCAGCCCACCGTGGCCGCGCGGAGGTGCTCCGGGCGGCCGGTGAGGAAGACGATCTCGTGCCCGGCGCGCAGCGTCTCCACGACCGCGAGGCCTTCCGGGTGGGCCGGGTCGTCGACCGCGGCGGCGAAGAACGCCGGCCAGTCCTTGCGGCCGCGCTCGAGGAAGTGGAGCCGATGACGGACATCGGCGACGACCCCGTCGATGTCGACGATCGCCAGCGGTCGGATCTCGTCCACGCACGTCAGTGTCGCCGGACACGCGACGACGTGCCAATGCCTGACCATCGTGTGGCCCCGCGTCGCCACGGCGCGTGTCGCCCTCGACGGATCGGGTGAGCCGCGCATCTTCGGGCCCGACGGCCGCTCTGTGGTCGGAGGGGGAGGTCATCATGATCGACACCACACCCGTTGCCGTCGACGAGCGACTCGTCGTCTACTCGCTGGCGCTGCTCGGCGATCCGAGCTGCCACCACGACCTGACCTGGCGGTTCGCCCGCAGCGTGAGCACGTTGCGGTTGCACAACCGGGAGATCCCGGTCGTGCTGTTCGTCCACGGCGCCGTCTCCGACGAGCTGGTCCGGATCTGCGCGGTACATCACGTCGTCCTGCGCGAACGGGGCTCGTACGCCGCCCGCCTCGCGGCGATGTGCCCGACGGGTTGGACCGCCCTCGTGCAGCACCCCCTCCTGCACCGGTTCCTCGCCGTCGCGGACCTCGCGACGCAACACGCGCGCCAGATCTTGATCTGCGACTGCGACACGATCTTCCTCCGCGACGTCGCCGACCTGTTCGGCCGCTACTCGGACGCCGACGTGACTGCTCGCCCGCTGGCCGACGACCGGTTCCTCGCCCGTCTCGCGGCTCGCGAGGGGATCGCCTCGGTGGCACCCTTCGACGTCGGCGTCGTGCTGCTCAACAACGGTGCGTGGGGGCAGCTCGGGGCGCTGGGGGACCGCTACGTCGACTACGCCTGGCGGTTCGTGGTCGGGATGCTCGTCGAGCAGGGTGATCTGCCGACGCGAGTCGAGCGGCTTGGGTTGGCGGAGGCCCGCCTCCATGCGACCGACGACGACGTGATGCGCGCCCTGCCGTACCCGTCCGCAGACCGCTGGGCTGTCGACGAGGTGGCGTGGTGGATGACCCTCGGGCACGTTCCCGGCCTGCGCATCGCCGACTTCGACGCGGCTGACGTGGCCGACGCAGTCGAGTAGGACAGGCTGACCGACACCGCCGCGGTTCCCCGGGTGATGCTCCGCGACGACCGCCATCTGGGGCGTACCGGTCATCGTGCGACCGAGCCGTCCTCGGTGGGACGATGACCAGAACCGGCGCTGCGGGATCCGGACGGTCAGGTGTCGACGGTCAGGGTTCGACGACCAGCTTGCCGAAGAAGTCCCCGGCGGCCATCCGTCGTTGGAGGTCCGGCAGCTCGTCGAGCGGGGCGACGGTGTCGATCACCGGTGGGCGACCGGCGACGGCGAACTCGGCGAGCATCACCGGGAAGTCCTCGGCGCGGTACCCGCCCGCGCCGATCAGGCTGCGCCCCCAGTGGTAGACGTCGGTGAGCGCGAACGCCGCCTCGCTGCCCGTCGTGGTGCCGCAGAACACCATCCGTCCGCCGATCGCCAACGACGACACCGACTCGCGGAACAACGCCGGGCCGACGTGGTCGACCACGAGATCCACGCCGCGCCCGTCGGTGGCGGCGAGGACCGCCGCGGGGATGTCGTCGGTCCGGTAGTCGATCGCGTGGTCGTAGCCGACCTCCAGGGCCCGGCGCACCTTGGCCGGTCCGCCGGTGGTCGTCAGCACGCGCGATCCGCGTGCGCGCAACAGGGTCAGCAGCGCGCACGACACCCCGGAGCTCGCGCCGTTGACCAGCACCGTCTCGCCGGCGCGGTGCGCGCCGGCCTCGAGGGCGTGGAAGGCGGTCATTCCGGCCACCGGCAGCGTCGCCGCCTCGGCGAACGACATCCGTTCGGGGACCGCGAAGGTGTGATCGGCAGGCACGGCGACGAGCTCGGCGAACCCCCCGGGGCGGGTGGAACCGACCGTCCGCAAGAACTCGCAGTAGGGGGCGAGACCACCGCGGCAGCGGGGGCAGACACCGCACGTGCTGACCGGATCGACGAGCACGCGCTCGCCGACGGCGGGCCCGACGCCCTCCGCCAACGACGGCGAACGTTCGACCACGACACCCGCGACATCCATGCCGGCGGTGTGCGGCAGAGTGAACCCGCGCACCACGGGCGCCGTGCGCTGCAGCAGGTCGAGGCGGTTCAGTGCGCAGGCGCCGACGCGCACCAGCACCTCACCGTCGGCAGGAACCGGATCCGGCACGGACTCGAAGGCGACGACCTCGTCGCCCCCGAACCCGCGCTGGACCTGGGCCCGCATCGTCTGCTGTGCTCTCGAACGTCGGCTGGTCAGGTCGCCGTCAGCTGGCCGGCCAGATCACCTTGCCGCTGCCGTCGTAGAGGCTCTTGGCCAGCCCCGCGTCGAACGACTCGGTGTAGGTCGGCGCACCCGTCGGGAACACGCCGTCGGCGACGTAGGTCGTGTACTCGTTGTCGAAGATCGGCGGATCGATCAGGCCGATCGGCTCACCGGCGGGTGTGCTCGCCTTGACCACGGTGACCTCGGCGTTCCAGCGGAACGTCTCGCCCTCGGCCGTCAGGAAGCTCTGGTTGCCGGCGGCGTTGATCTGGGCCACCGACAGGGCCACCGCGCCGGCGGGGTCGGCGATCGCGTCCTCCATCCCGCGCAGCGCGGCGCGGGTGAAGTCGGCCGTCGCGGTCGGGTTCTTCGTCGCGAAGTCCTTCGACGTGTAGATCAGGCCGAACGTGCCAGGCACGCCCATCTTCGCCGGATCGAACAGCGCGTACTTGACGCCGGCGGCGTCGAGCGCCCGCGGCTCGTTGGACTTGTACACCGGCAGCGCGTCGATGTCCTGCTGCAGCTGCGCCACGGGGTCGAACCCGTCGAGCAGGACCTCCTTGTAGTCAACGCCGCGCTTGAGGCCCGCCTTGGCCAGCATCGCCACGATCGACGAGGGGATGTCGCCCTTCACCCCGATCGTCTTCCCCTTCAGCTGGGCGAGATCGGTGATCGTCGCGTCCTTGGTCACGAGCGCCTCGATCGGCGCCTTGCCGTAGTCGACGGTGGCGACGAACGATGCGCCGCCGGTCGAGTTCTTGAGGATCTCGGTGTAGTTGCCCGCCGACGAGAACTGCGCCTGACCGGAGGCGACCAGCGGGTAGTTGGTGGTCGAGAAGCCGGGCTTGAGATCGACGTCGAGGCACATCTTGTCGAAGTAGCCCTTGTCCTTGGCGACGACCACGTCGATGATCGATGCCGACGAAGAGAAGTCGAAGCTGATCAAGTAGGTGATCTTGCCAGCAGCCTTGTTCGCTGCGCATTCTGCGTCTGAGATGCCCGTCTTCGTCACGCCGGTGTCACCCGTCGTGCCTGGCGTGGTGGCTGCAGTGGTGGCTGCCGTCGTCCCGCCAGTGGTGCC
>JAODBQ010000335.1 GCA_025464045.1 Ilumatobacteraceae bacterium | reverse complement strand
ATCGCACCGTCGTCGATGATCAGATCGTTCTCCGGCAACAGGTGGAGGACGGTGTTCTCGAGGATCTGGACGTCGTTGCCGATGCGCACTGGACCGTGCGAGTCGCCGATGATCTTGACGCCGGAGGCGATGATCGTGCGTTCACCGATGATCACGTCGCCGGTGACCTCCGCGGTCGGGAACAGGACCGCGGAGGCGGCGACCGTCGGCACGATTCCGCGATATTCGTACAGCTGGCCCATGACGATCGTCTCCTGCGTGCTCTCGACGGTGATGGCGGTATGGGGTGGGAGGGAGAGGTCGCCGTCGCGCAGGCGCAGGAGGCGAGCGAGATCCTCGGCCGATGCCGATCGGACGATGCGCGCCGGTCGTCCCACCGCGACGACGTCGTCCGGCAGCGTCATGCCCGTCGGGACGAGGGTGCCCTCGCCGAGGAAGACGCGGTCGCCGAGTCGGGCGCCCGGCATGAGGATCGACGCGTTCCCGATCTCGCACAGGTCGCCTGCGGTTGCCCCCACGACCACGCAGCGATGGCCGAACGTCGTCCGCCGTCCGATGGTCGTCGGGATCGTCCGGTTGCCGACCACCACTGCGTTCTCCAGCACCGCCGAGCCGGTCCCGACCGCGACGGCTGCGTCAGCGGAGCGGATGACGGCGCCCTCGGCGAGTAGCGACCCCTCTCCCAGGCGTGTCCTGCCGACGACCACCGCCGAGCGCGCGATCTGGGGCGCGTCAGCCTGGGGGTTGCGCAGCCCATCGACCGCCCCGACGCTCATGGCTGGGCGAACGACCTTGCGCCGTCCTCGCACCCGGCGCTGTTGGGCGGGACATCGACCTTGGCGGCAGGGCGGGCCTTCGAGGTGGCGGGATCGGGCCGGGGGATCCGCGGAAGGATGAGCGTGTCGTTCACGGTCACAGCCGGCATCGGGCGATCCCTCCTCTCCGAGCACCCATCTGGTGACACGTCAACAATATCGGCCCTTCGGTGATACGTCAACAAACGTGGTAGCTTCTGCGCGTGGCGCAACCGAGATGGCTCGACGACCGCCAGCAGCACGTGTGGCAGTCGTACCTTCACCTCAACCAGCACCTCTACGCCTTCCTGGAGCAGCAACTCGTGCGCGACGGGCTGTCCGGGCCGGACTACAAGGTGCTCCACCCGCTCTCCGGCGCACCCGCGGGTCTGCTCCGGGCTCGGGAGCTGGGGACCGAGATCGGCTGGGACCGCAGCCGTCTCTCCCATCACCTCGCCAGGATGGAGAAGCGCGGCCTGATCGCCCGCGAGGAGTGCATCGAGGACGGCCGGGGCCTCATGGTGCGAATCACCGACGTCGGCAGGAGGGCCATCCAAGCAGCGGCACCGGCACACGCCGAGAACGTCCGACGCCACTTCTTCGACCTGCTGTCCGACGACGAGCTCGACACGCTCGCCACCGTGTTCGACCGGCTCCTCCACGACGTCACGCGCGCGCCTGCGCGGACCTCCGTTGCCGGGGTTGTCAGCTGAACCCGATGTCGGTGAGCCGTACGCGGACACGTGGTGCGCGGCGCTGGTGCCGCCACTGATCTCCACGCAAGCGGCCGGGGTACCCGGGCGCAGCGGAAGCGCGCCGCCCCCGTCACCGAGATGATCGCGGCGACGGCGGTGCTGACGGCGAGGAGGTCGATCAGCGCCGCAGGAGTCGTCCGAGGATCATTCGTAGGCAACGCGCGATCGACACGCGCGCCGACCAACAGCGGGTGGTTCGCGGGTGCTCAAGTATGTGGTCGAAGATGTCGACAACAGAGCGTGATCTCGCGAGGCGGTGCGCCGACGCGCCGGCTGCGCCCGAGCGGTTGGGCCGGCTGGCTGGTCGCCGCGATGACCGCGCTCGTGGTGGTCCGCGAGTTGGAGCTGTTGTTCCATCCGTTTCCGTCTGCGATGGAGCATGCCCTGCAGCGGTTTGCCGCCGGCGCCGTCTTCTACGGGGCCGCGGCCCTGTGCGTGGTCAGGGGTCGCCGCTCTCGCGACGAGCGCTTCGCATGGTCGTCGTTCGGGTTGGCGCTGGTGCTCTGGGGCACCGCAACCCTGTACTACACGGCCGTGCTGTCGCAGCGGGCGATCGTCCCGTACCCGTCGTTGGCGGACGGCTTCTGGCTGGCCTTCTACCTGCCGGCGTTCGCGGCGATCAGCAGCTTGCTGCGCCGACGCGCCGGTTCGCTCCCGCGCGGCGTCTGGCTCGACGCGCTGATCGGCAGTCTCGGCATCGGGAGTGCGGCGGCGGTGCTGGTGTTCGGCGTCGTGCTCGACGACACAAGGGGGACCGCCCTTGCGACGGCCACGAACCTGGCATACCCGGTCGGCGACCTCGGTTTGCTCGCCCTCGTGGTGGCCGCGGTCACCGTGACGGGCTGGAGAGCTGCGGGCGCCTGGCGGTGGATCGCCCTGGCGCTCGGGATCTTCGTCGTGGCCGACAGCATCTACCTCGTGAGAGTCGCGAAGGGGACCTACACGGTCGGCGGCCAGGTCGACCTCGGATGGCCGCTCGCGGCTCTGCTGATCGGTGTCGCCGCGCAACGAACCGAGCCCCAGCTCACTCCGGTCGAGCGGACGAGAACCAGGATCGTCCTGCCTGCGTTGTCTGGGCTCGCAGGTCTGGCGCTGCTGGTCGTGGACCACTTCGTCCGCACGAACCCGTTGGCGCTCGGTCTGGCAGTCGCGTCGATCCTGCTCATCGTCGTCCGCCAGTACTTGGCGGTGCGCGAGAACGTGGGGCTGCTCGAGCGGACCCGGATCGAGGCGACGACGGACGCCCTGACGGGCCTCGGGAACCGTCGTCAGCTGACCATCGATCTCGCCGCGCACATCCGCGACCTGGATCCCCTGCGACCAGTGACGTTGACGATGTTCGACCTCGATGGGTTCAAGCAGTACAACGACACCTTCGGACATCCCGCCGGTGACCAGCTGCTCACACGATTGGCGACGCGCCTGGGCGGCCTCGTCGAGGGTCGTGGGACCGCATACAGGATGGGTGGCGACGAGTTCTGCGCGTTGTGGCAGGACTCCACCGACGGCGGCCTGAACATCACGGCAATCCAGGCCGCCGCCACCCTGTCCGAGCACGGCGAGGCGTTCTCGATCGGGTGCTCACACGGCTCGGTGCTGCTCCCGACCGACACGAGTGACGCGAGCACTGCATTGCGCATCGCCGACCACAACATGTACGTCCGCAAGCGC
>JAODBQ010000503.1 GCA_025464045.1 Ilumatobacteraceae bacterium | reverse complement strand
CGCAGCCGACGATCGCGGCCGTCCACGGACATTGCTACACCGGAGCGCTCGAGCTCGCGCTGGCCTGCGACTTCATCATCGCCGCCGAGTCCGCGAAGTTCGCCGACACCCATGGCCGGTGGGCGATGACCCCGACGTGGGGCATGAGCCAGCGCCTGCCGCGGCGCATCGGCGCCGCGCTCACCAAGGAGCTGATGTTCACCGGCCGGGTCGTCGACGGCGCCGAGGCGGCGCGCATCGGCCTCGCGAACCGTTGCGTCCCCGACGAGCAGTTCGACGCTGTGCTCGGTGAGATCACCGCCGCGATCGCCGGCAACTCGGGGTTCACGAGCCGCGCCGACAAGATGCTCGTCAACGCCGGCCAGAACCTGTCGCTCGTCGACGGCCTGGCGTTCGAGGGCGAGCACAGCCCCGGGGCAGGACCGGACATGGCCGAGCGCCTCGCCCGACGCTGACAGCGGCTGCGTTCAGAGCAGCCGCACACCTGACCTCGCGACGAGGAACAGCCCGATCGCGCTGAGCACCCAGAACGTGATGTCGTGGCGTTCGCGGTACACGCGGGCGTTGATCCTGGCGAGCGTCACCGGGGCGGTCTCGGGCGCGAGGTAGAGCAGTGCGGGGGGTGCGATCACGATCGCGCTGGAGACGAGGACGAAGACGGTCAGCGCGAGGATCCGACCGCCGACCATGATGTCGGCGCGGAAGACGGCCGTGCCGGCGGCGATCGCGGCGGGGAAGCTGGGCAGCACCGCTCCGGTCAGGAACGACGTCTTCAACCCCACCCGCTGCAGGCGCAGGTACCACCTCGGGATCTTCTCCGCGTCGTGATGTCGTCCGGCGTAGCGGGAACGGACGGCCAGGCCGATCAGCACCAGTCCGAACACGAGCAGGAGCACGGCGCGCAGCTGGCGGTGCGTCACGTGCTCGTGCTCGGGCCGGCTGTGCAGGACGGTGGCGGGTGCCACCGACAAGACGACGAGGACGAGGAGCCAGCCGCACAGGAAGGCGATGCCGTTGCGACGCTGCTGTGCGCTGACCACGAGCACGGCGAGGAACGCCAGCGGGTCGAGCCCGCTCAGCAACCCGAGGATCGCCACGTCGAGGAGGAGCGTGCCCACCGGTCGGTCGCTCAGCCGGCCGGTCGCGCGAACGTCGACGTGTGGGTCAGATCCATGAGGTGCTCATCTCCAGCTCTGCCGGTTGACATCTCGCCGCGGCGGGCGCGACGCTAACGTCGTTTGCCGCGAGGACCGGCCGCACATGGCCGAGCTCCGTCGCCGGCAGGGGGAGCGTCCATGACCATCGTCGCGCCGAACGACCACGCGTCGAGCGAGACCTACGCACGGGGACGCGTCATCCACGACGCCGACGCGCACATGGTCGAGCCGGACGGCTTCTACGAGGCGTACGCGGACCCGGCGCTGCGCGCGGACCTGGCCGACCTCGAGAACGGCTCGCGTGGACGACAGCTCGACGCAACGATCGACGCGATCCTCGCCGCGCACCACACCGACGAGCGCACCGACGCCGCGCCAGCTGACGTGCTCCTGCACAAGAACCTCGACGCGCTGGGTTCGTTCGCCGGCCACGATCGGGTGGACGCGCTCGACCGCCTCGGCTTCCAGACGCAGCTGATCTTCACCAGCTCGTTCCTCAACCTGTTGACCACGCTCGACCGCGACGGACGGGAGGAGCTGTCGCTCGGTGCCACACGCGCCCACAACCGCGGCGTCGTCGACTTCTGCGCCGCCGACCCGCGCCTGCTGCCGGTGAGCTGGGTGCCGTTCGCCTCGATCGACCGGGCGGCCGAGGTCGCTCGCGAGGCGCTCGATGCCGGCGCTGCCGCACTGATGATCCCGTCGATCTGCCCGCGCGAGCACGGCCCGACCCACATCGGGTTCGACCCGTTGTGGGCCATGGCACAGGAGGCCGGGATCCCGATCGTGTTCCACGTCGGTGGTGGCCGGCCGATGGACCCCGCCTACAAGAAGAACGGCCTGCCCGACGTGAAGGACTTCCACGGCGGTGACGGCAACTTCACGTCGGTGTCGTACATGGCCATCGCCGAGTCGCCGATGCAGACATTGGCGACGATGATCTTCGACGGCGTGCTCGACCGCTTCCCCGCGATGAAGGTCGGGGTGATCGAACAGGGCGCGCTGTGGGTGCCCGGCTGGATGCGCGCGATGGACTCCGCCGCCGGCGCGTTCATCCGCAACGAGGACCGGTTGCAACAGCTGAGCATGAAGCCGAGCGAGTTCGTCCGGCGCCAGGTGCGAGTCACCCCGTATCCGCACGAGGACGTCGGTTGGATCATCCGCAACACCGGTGACGAGGTGTGCATGTTCAGCTCGGACTACCCGCACATCGAAGGCGGCCGTCATCCGCTGAAGCGCTTCGACGCATCGCTCGACGGGTTGAGCGACGCCGCCAAGACCGGGTTCTTCGAGTCCAACTTCATCGACATGATGGGCAGTCGGGTCCCGGTGCGGTGATGCGCTCGCCACTCGACGGTGTGCGCGTCCTCGACCTGAGCCGGGTGCTGGCGGGACCGATCGCGGGGCGGATGCTCTGTGATCTCGGGGCCGACGTCGTCAAGGTCGAGCCGCCGGAGGGCGATGTCACGCGCACGTTCGGGCGTGGACCGCAGACGGCCTACTTCCGCCAGCAGAACGCCGGCAAGCGCTCGATCACCGTCGACTTCCGCACCGACGAGGGGTGCGCGCTGGTTCGTCGCCTCGCCGCCGTCGCCGATGTCGTGCTCGAGAACTTCCGCCCCGGTGTGCTCGCCAAGTTCGGTCTCGGCTGGGAGGACCTCTCGGCGCTCAGCCCACGACTTGTGATGCTGTCGATCTCGGGGTTCGGCCAGGATGGTCCCGAACGCGACCGCGCCGCGTACGCGGGCGTGATCCACGCCGAGACGGGCGTGATCGCCCGCCAGCGCCGCCACGGCGACGATCCCCCTGCCGACATCCCGATCTCGATGGCCGACTCGGTGACCGGGCTGCACGGGGTGGTCGCGATCCTCGCCGCGCTGCGCCACCGCGACGCGACGGGCGAGGGCAACCACATCGACCTCGCGATGGTCGACGCGATGCTCTTCTGCGACGACTACGCGCCCGGCGCCCCGAGCGGTCCGCGGGCCGAGCCGACCGAGGCCGAGCGCATCGCCAACGGCAACTGCGACATCGTCGACGCGCCGGGCGGACCGTTGATCGTGATGGGCGCGTTCAAGTGGATCTGGAAGTCGGTCAACGAGCGCCTGGGTCTGGCGGATCCCACGCCGCCGGGCGCCGATGTCGCCACGAAGATCCACCTCCGGCACCGGGCGTGGCGCGCGTTCGTCGCCGGCTTCGAGGATCGTGGTGAGCTGCTGGCAGCTCTCGATCGCGCCAACCTCGCCTGGGGCACGGTGAAGACGAGTGCCGAGGCGGTCGTCTCCCCGACGTTCGTCCACCGCGGGACGATCGTCGAGGTCGACGACGAGGGGAGCACGCACACGGTCATCCGCGCGCCGTACAGGTTCTCGTCGGCGAGCAGCGGAGTTCGCGGCCCCGCACCGCACCAGGATCAGCACGCCGCCGAGGTGCTCGCCGACTGGCTCGGCTGATCTCGGCGGGCTCCCGCGATCAGGGGGCGGCGCGGGACCGCCGAAGGACGTCGGCGCGATGCACGAGCGCGGCAAGGCCCTCGGCGTACGCCCCGGTCGGCGGCGCGTTCACCGGGTACAGGGAATGGATCTCCATGTCGACCATGCCGCGCGCCAGCGCGTAGGCGGCGATCGCCAGGTCCGAGTCGCCGGCAGCCTTCATCCACTGCACGCGCAGGCGCTTGAGGGTGTCCCCGGCGTGCTCGGTCGGGTACGGCAGCAGGAACACGTAGCGGTACAGCTGCTCGTGCTCGCGGGCGTAGGCGCGGTACGCCTTCGTCAGCCGGAACAACGGGTGCTCGTTGGTCTCGTCGGCCAACGCCTTCTCGAGCGCGTGCACCTGGCCGACGAGGTAGTCGACGTGCACCGCGGTGGTGATCGACTCCTTGTCCGCGAAGTGCTTGTACAGCGAGGGCGCCTGGATGCCGAGCTCGTCGGCGAGCCGGCGCATCGTCAGCCGGTCGCCCACGCCCTGCTCGATCAGCCGTCGAGCGCAGTCGACGATCTGGGCGGCGCGGGCCGAACGTGCAGGGGAGTCGGCGATCGTCCGATCCTACTGCGCGGCCCGCGGCGGCGACCCTGGCTCAGGCGCGACGGATCGTCAGCCGCGGGTGCAGACGAAGTGGTCCTGCATCGACGCCTCGACGGCGGCGATGTGGTCGATGTAGGCGGGGAAGCCGCCGTTGTAGTTGCCATCCTGGCGGCGGTTCTCGGCGCCTTCGAAGTTGTAGTAGCCCGGTGTGCACTCCTGGTTGCGGTTCGTCTTGCCACGGTTGGCGATCACCTCCTGCACCCACCACTCCTCGCTGTCGTCCGCGCAGTCGATCGTGTCGAAGTCGTTGCGCCGTGCGAAGTCGATGCAGGTGGCGATGTGGTCGCCCTGCACCTGGAGGAGGTCGGTGAGGTTGAACTGGAACGACGATTGGTAGCCGCCCATGATGAACATGTTCGGGAAGCCGCTGGTGTGGATGCCGAGCAGGGTGCGGATCCCGTCCTCGTACTTCTCGGACAGGTCGAGCCCACCCTCACCGACGATCCGGTTGTAGATGCCGGTGACCTGGACCTCGAACCCGGTGGCGTAGATCAGCACGTCGAGCTCGTAATCGCGCACGTCGAAGATCGGTCCGTTGGGCCCGATCTCGGTGATCCCTGCGCCCTGGGTGTCGACGAGGTGCACGTTCGGCCGGTTGAACGTCGGCAGGTAGTCGTTGTGGAAGCACGGCCGCTTGCAGCGCAGCATGTACCACGGCTTCAGCGCGTCGGCGGTCGCCGGGTCCGCGACCGTCGCGTCGATGCGTTGGTGGATCTTCATCATCGCATCGATGTTGGCGTTCTCCTGGCGACGGATCTTCTCCTCACGGGTGATGCCGCGCAGGTCCTTGCTGCGCTCGGCCATCGCCCGCAGCTGCTCGATGATCTTCGCCCGGCGGCGCTGCTGCCAGCCCTCGGGCAACCTGGCCGCCCACTCCGGTGTCGTCTCCCAGTCGTCGCGCACGTCGATCGACGACGGTGTCCGCTGGAAGACGTACAGCTCCTTCGCGTTCGCGCCGAGGTTGGGCACGATCTGCACCGCGCTCGCGCCCGTGCCGATGATCCCGACGACCTTGTCGGAGAGCTGCTCGAGGTCGCGGCCGGTGAAGTCGTAGTCCCATCGCGACGTGTGGAACGAGTGCCCTTCGAACGTCTCCATCCCGTCGATCACCGCGAGGCGCGGCTTGGCGAGCGTGCCGTTCGCGCAGATCACGAACTTGGCGGTCATGTGGTCGCCGCGATCGGTGGTGAGGTGCCAGCGCCGGTCGTCCTCGTGCCAGATCGTCTCGGTGACGGTGGTCTGGAAGACGGCGAGGTCGTACAGGTCGTAGCGCCGGGCGATGGCCTGGCAGTGGGCGAAGATCTCCGGTCCCTGGGCGTAGTGACGGGTCGGGACGTACTTCATCTCGTCCAGCAGCGGCAGGTAGTCGTAGGCAACGACGTCGCAGGCCACGCCCGGGTAGCGGTTCCAGTACCAGGTGCCACCGACGTCGGCACCGCGCTCGACGATGCGGATGCTCTCCACGCCGCGCTCGCGCAAGCGGGCCGAGGTCAGGAGCGCCGAGAACCCGCCGCCGATGAAGAGCACCTCGACGTCGTCGGTGATCGGGGCGCGGTCGGTCCAGCCGTCGGTGTACGGGTCGAGCTGGTAGTGCGTCAGCGCGCCGTCGAGGTCGGACGTGTACTGCTCCGTGCCGGGTGGCCGGTAGGCGAGGCGCAGGTCGCGCTCCTCGGCGAATCGTGCCTTGATGTCGTTGTAGTACTCCTGCGGGTGCCGGTCGCGGCGTTCGCTGAAGTCGAAGTCCATCGTGTTCTGCGGCTTGTCGCCGGCATCGCTCCGAGTCGCCATGTGCACCCCCGTCCACCGGGCCCCCGCCCGGTTTCGTCAGCAGCACCCATCATCGCAACTCGCTAACAGCGTTACCAAGTTCGGGCGTCAGCGGCGTGGCCTCAGGTGGTCGGCGGGGCGACGGTCGCCGGCGCGGCGCCGATGGCGTTCTTGATCGTCTTGTAGGTGCCGAGCTGGCCTTCGACGTCGATCAGGTCGCCGCTCTTGACCAACGTCCCGAGCTGACTGCGGTCGTTGACCTTGTACTGCACCATCTGCCCACCCTCGACCACGTAGGCGTCCTTGGCGCCATCG
>JAODBQ010000499.1 GCA_025464045.1 Ilumatobacteraceae bacterium | reverse complement strand
AGCAGCCGACGTGCATGGCGCAGCACCCGCACGCGGGTGCGCTCGATCCTCGGATCGATGTTGTCAACCACACCTGCAGTATGACCCAACCCGTCCTCCCCGCGACCGGAGCTCGCGCCATCCGGCGCCGGTCGGGGCTCACACCGATCAGCTCAGCGTCGTCACCGCAGTACCACTGAGCACCGGAGCTGAGGCCTGCAACGTCGAGGCGCCACTTCCCTTGTCTGCTGAGCAGTTGAGGTTCACTGTCGACGAACTCGCCAGACCCATCATCGCCAGCGTCTCGGTGTCCTGGCCATGCCCGTTCACGGTGTTGCTGGTCTTGACCAACTTCGTACTCGATGGGGCCCCGATGGTTCCGCCGAGGCTGCATCGGACGTCGGCCACGTCACCCGTCGTTCCTCCCAGTTCGAGCGTGACTTGTGCATGAACGAGCCAAGCGCTTGCTCCGCTCGGAAGAGCCGGCAGCGTAAAGCTGGCGACGGTCATGGGGTTGGCGTCCGTGAACGATACGGGCACAGCCGCTGGGGCGCTGAAGAAGGCGACGGTGTTGCCGGCGGGGCCGGGGGCGCCTGTGTCGCCGGTTGGGCCGTCGGCTCCGGTCGGTCCTCTCGCGCCGGTGTCGCCGATCGGGCCCTCGCTGCCTGGCGGTCCCGTCGGGCCGTCGGCTCCGGGTGCTCCGGGTGCTCCGGGCGCGCCGGGTGCTCCGGCCGTTCCTGGGGATCCGTTCGGGCCGGACGAACCTGCCGGGCCGACCGCGCCGGGCGAACCGGTGGGGCCGAAGGGACCCGCCGCACCCGCGACGCCGGACGGACCGGTGGCACCAACAGGGCCTGCAGGGCCTGCAGGGCCGGCGGGACCTGGGCCGGCGCCGAGGGCGCCGACCTGGTCGAGCGGGATCAAGTAGCCGACGAGATCGAGGATCAGGTTCGCGCTGCCTTGCTGGTTGAAGATGCTGATCGAGCCGCCCACACCGAGCCGCGCGATCGTCAGGTTCGCGGCGATCTGCCCGGGCTGCGCGTTGTTCGTCGAGGACACCGGGCGGACGGCACCCGTCGGCCAGATCGTGAGGAAGCTCGGCTTGGTCGCGTCGTAGTCGACGGTGGTGTTGAGCACCACCGCCGTGCTTCCCGCAGGGACACCGGTGCCGTCACCGACCAATACGACGTCCAGTTGTTGCCCCGGGCCGAGCGGACCCGCCGCAACGACTCCGATCGGACCGCCGGAGTTGCTGCGGGTGTCGAGCACACGAACTGCTGACATCGACACGAAGGCTTCCGCTTGGTCGGCACGGATCGAGCCGCTCGATCCCTCGGTGGTCGCGGACGTCGATGCAGCGGCCGTCGCGGCGAGCAGGAACACCGTTGTTCCTGCGACGAACATGTGCCGCGAACGGCGCCTTCGTGGTGGTCCGTTCATCTGCCGCTCCTTGGGAGTCCGCCCCAGCGTCGCTCTCGCCCCAGTGGATCGTCGATCCACGCCGAGACTCGGAGACACTACGTCTTATAGATACGGAAGTCGACCGCAACGATGTCAAGGATCTCTCAGGGACGTTGATGCAATCGAGACGTTCAGCGACGCCGCCGGATCACGACGCACGATCCCCGGTCGCCGCTTGAGCCGCCCGAGGTGCAGACTGTCGAGCATGGGGTTCGAGGTGCAGGTGGTGGTCACGATGTCGACGCCGCCGAGCAACGCGCTCATCGCCGCGCTCGACCACCAGTTCGAGGCGGTCGATCATGCGGCTGGCACCAAGGTCGTCACGGTCACCGAGCGCGTCTCGGTGGCGAGCGAGTCGGACGCGGAGGCCTTCGTCCGTGGGCTCGTGCTCGACGCCGTGCCGCCCGGTTCGAAGATCTCCGAGGTCTCCTCCACGCCCGACTGAGGACGGGCGGCATCAGTGCGCCGCTTGTGCCGCCAACTCCACCGCAGCCGGGGCGTCGACCTGGACGAGCCGGCTCGACAGCACCGACACGATCACGCCGCAGCCGGCGAGCAGCCACCACACGTGATGGAACCCGTCGAGCGCGTTGAGCGCGGTGAGACCCGTCGTGAAGGCGATGACGAGTGCGACACCGAACGTGGAGCCGAGGTTGCGCACCGCCTGACCAACTGCGGCGCCCGAGCCGAACTGGTCGGCCGGCAACCCCTGCACGGCGGCCGACGAGAGCTGGGGCAGGCACAAGGCGACGCCGAGCCCGGTGCAGACGACCGCCGGCAGGTAGGTGCCGAGGTAATCCGGCGAGGTCGTCGCGCGGATGATCAGGAAGATGCCGCCCGAGGCCCAGACCAAGCCGCCGGGAACCAGCAACCGTCGCTGTCCGATCCTCCCGGCGAGCTTGCCGAACCGCGGTGCGGTTGCGGCGACGATCAGTGGACCGACGGAGATGCCGAGACCGGCGCGCAAGATCGAGTAGTGCCAGACACGGGTGAGGAACAGCACGTTGCCGAGGAACATCGCGTTGAAGCCGATCGCGTAGACGATCATCGCCGCGTTCGCCCAACGGAAGTTGTTGGCACGGAACAGGTCGAGGTGGATCACCGGGTTGTCCACCCTGCTGCACCGATAGACGAAGAAGCCGAGCAACACCGCCGCCACCACCAGTGTGAGCGCGAAGCGCGAGCTCGCCCATCCCCACGAGTTGGTCTGGACGATCGCGTAGGTCACGAGGCCGATCCCGCCGGCGAGCGTGACGACACCGAGCGGATCGGGAAGCCGGCCGGGATGCTCCTCGCGGCCCTCCGGGAGGACGGCCCGTCCGAGGAACAGGCTGAACACGCCGACGGGCAGGTTGATGTAGAACGCCCAACGCCAGCTGAGGTTGCTGACCACGAGGGCGCCGAGCGTCGGTCCGGCCGCGCCGGCGACCGCGCCGACGGCGCCCCAGATCGCGATGGCCACGGGGATCTTCGCCCGGGGGAACGTCTGCAGGACGAGCGCCAACGACGACGGGACGAGGATCGCGGCACCGACCGCCTCCAGCATCTCTGCACCGATCAGCGCTTGGACGTTCGGGGCGAGGCCGCAGAGCATCGACGCCGACGTGAACACGACGACGCCGATCAAGAACATCTTGCGCCGCCCGACGCGGTCGGCGAGCCGGCCGGCGGGGATCAGCATCGCCGCGAACACGAGCGTGTACGCGTTGAGCACCCAGGAGAGCGTGGACGCCCCCGCCGAACGGAACGACGCGCTGATGGCGGGAAAGGCGACGAAGCCGATGGTGGTGTCGAGGAAGAC
>JAODBQ010000331.1 GCA_025464045.1 Ilumatobacteraceae bacterium | reverse complement strand
GTGACCGTGACCGCGGCGGCGACGATGTCGCTCGGGATCCCGTTGCGTCCGGCGATCGTCACCCGCACCGTGTCCGCATCGACGGGTGTGCAACCGCAGTCGGCCTCGCGTGTGTCCGCCAGCCGGGTCGGCCTGATCGCCTCGAACCGCGACGTCGACGCTGGCGTGGCGCCTGTCGCCGCAACCGTCGGCGTCGGCGTCGATGCCCACGTCGAGGGGGCTGCCGCGAGCGCGGCACCGGCGACGAACGTCGCCACGAGCACGATCCGGCCGAACCCACGCATCGTGTCAAGGTACTTCCGTGACGGGCGCAGCTCAGGGACGCCATCAGATCGGCTCAGGCGGGTGTTCGCACCTCCAGCTCGCCGGCCGAGTGCCGGGCCCGGAGGACCTTCTTGTCGAACTTGCCGACGCTCGTCTTGGGGACCTCGTTGATGAACGTCCAACGCTCCGGCAGCCACATCTTCGGCGTGCGCGGCGCCAGCCACTCGCGCAGCTCATCGGCCGACACGCTCGCGCCGGGGCGCAGCACGATGCAGGCCAGCGGACGTTCGTCCCAGCGCGCATCGGGCACGCCGATCACCGCCGCCTCGAGCACGTCGGGATGCCCCATGATCGTGTTCTCGAGATCCACCGACGACACCCACTCGCCACCGGACTTGATCACGTCCTTGGAGCGGTCGGCGATCGCGACGTAGCCGTTCGGGGTGACCGAGGCGATGTCGCCGGTGCGCAGCCATCCGTCGTGGAACTTCTCCGGGTCGTCGACGCCGAAGTACGCCCCGGTGATCCACGGGCCGCGCACCTCGATCTCGCCGAGCGACTCCCCGTCCCACGGCACCTCGGCGTCGGAGTCGTCCGTGATCCGCAGCTCGACTCCCGGCAGGATCCGCCCGGCGAACACCCGCCAGTCGATCTCGCTGTGCTCACCCAGGTCGCTCGGCGGGTGGCCGATCGTGCACACCGGGCTGGTCTCGGTCATCCCCCAGCCCTGCACGAGCGGCACCCCGAACACGTCCTGGTAGCCCTCGAACAGCGCGCGGGGCAGCGCCGAGCCGCCGCCCATCACCAGCCGGAACGACGACATGTCGGCGTCCGCGGCGTTGTGCAGGAGGTCGTTGAGCACGGTGGGCACGGCACCGGTGAGCGTCGGCCGGGTGTCGGCGATGATCCGCGCCAGCGGCGCCGCCTGCAGGAACTGCTGCGGGAGGACGAGGTCGGCTCCGACCATCCATGCCGCGTACGGCGTGCCCCACGCGTTGGCGTGGAACATCGGCACGATCACCAGCATCCGGTCGTGCTCGCTCAGCGCGATGTTCGTCGTCGACGTCACCATCACCGAGTGCAGGTACGTGCTGCGGTGGGAGTACATGACGCCCTTCGGGTTCCCCGTCGTGCCGCTCGTGTAGCACATCGCCATCCCGGCCCGCTCGTCCACGTCCGGGTACTCGAACCCGGGCTGCTCGCCCGCCAGCAGGGTGTCGTAGTCCAATGTCTCGCCGAGCACGGACGCGTCGCCCGGGCCTTTGACGATGATGTGCTCGACCGTCGTCAGCTCGTCGCGGACCTTGGCGAGCAGCGGCGCGATCGAGGCGTCGACGATGATCACCTTGTCCTCGGCGTGGTTGATGACGTAGGCGAGCTGTTCGGGGAAGAGCCGGATGTTCAGGGTGTGCAGCACCGCGCCCATGCACGGGATCGCCAGGTACGCCTCGAGGTGCGTCTGGTTGTTCCACATGAACGTGCCGACGCGGTCGCCCTCCTGCACGCCGAGCCGGCGCAACGCCGCGGCGAGCTGATCGGCGCGATCGGACACCTCCGCGAACGTCGCTTCGGTGTAGCCGTCGCCGGTGAACGTGATCACCTTCTTGGCGGCATGGACCCTGCGGCCGTGCTGGAGGATGGTCCGCATCACCAGTGGCTGGTCCTGCATCGTGCTGATCGGCATCGGTCCCCCTGGTGTGCTCGTGCGACCTCGGGCGACGTCATTGTTCGGCAGCGCCTCGCGTCGTGAAGAATACGTCTCCGTGACCGCGACGCCAGGTGCCCGCCAGACCATCGTCGTGCTCGACCTCGAGGGCGTGCTGGTGCCCGAGATCTGGATCGCCGTCGCCGAGCGGACCGGCGTCGAGGAGCTGCGCCGGACGACCCGCGACGAACCGGACTACGACGTGCTGATGCGCGGCCGGCTGGCGCTGCTCGCGCAGCACGGGCTGACCATGTCGATGATCGCCGACGTGATCGCCACCCTCTCACCGCTGCCGGGTGCCGTCGACTTCCTCGACGAGCTGCGTCGGCGCACGCAGGTGCTGATCCTGTCCGACACGTTCGAGCAGTTCGGGGCGCCGCTGATGCGCCACCTCGGCATGCCCACGCTGCTCTGCCACCGCCTCGTCGTCGACGGTGACCGGATCGTGGACTACCGGTTGCGGATGGCCGACCAGAAGCGCCACGCCGTGCGCTCGATGCAGTCGCTGAACTACCGCGTCGTGGCCGCCGGCGACTCGTACAACGACGCGTCGATGCTCGACGCCGCCGACGCCGGGTTCTGGTTCCACGCCCCGGCGAGCATCGTCGAGCAGTTCCCGCGGTTCCCCGCGTGCGACGACTACGACCAGCTGCTGACCGTGCTCACCGCGGCCCTCACCTGCTGAACGCACGCACGGCACAGCCGCGCGGGATGGCGGACCGTCAGGAGATCTTGGCGTGGTTCTTGTCGGCGAGCCGCTCGGCCTCGGGGCTCGACGCGTTGGACGTGGCCGTCTTGCGGCCCGAGGCGACCTTCCATGCAGCGAAGCCGAGCACGGCCAGCAGCACGAGGAGCAGGACGTTGCGGCCCTTGTGGCTCTGCTTGGGGACCACGCCGACCGATTCCAGGCCGTGCCGCCCCGCAGCGACCGCCTTCTTGCCCTGCTTCGTGGCGACCTTGCCGAGATCGCTCGCCGCCTGTGCGGCATCCTGCGCCTTCTCGGCGACCTCGTGGGCCAGGGTCGCAACGGTGTCGCTCACGTCATGAGCCAGCGAGGTGACGGTGTCGGTCAGTTGCAGCATGGCGAGAAGTTACCCGGTCGGGGCATGCCCCAAACCCGCCGCAGGCGGAGTCGATCGACGGGTTCTCATCCATTCTCATCTCGTCAGGTAGCGTCGCAGGCGTGGAAGAGCTCGATCGCACCGCCACTGCACGGCTGCGCCAGTCGGGCCAGCGGTACACGGACAGCCGCGCCCAGCTCGTGCACCTGCTGTCCACGTCGGACCGACCGCTGACGATCCCGGAGATCCTCAACGAGCGCACCGGCATGCCGCAGAGCTCGGTGTACCGCAACCTCGCCGTGCTCGAGGACGCCGGTCTCGTGCAGCGGGTCGCGTCGAGCGACGACTGGGCGCGGTTCGAGCTCGCCGAGGACCTCACCGAACACCACCACCACCAGATCTGCACGAAGTGCGGCGAGGTCCGCGACTTCACCCTGCCGCACCACCTGGAGACGTCGCTCGACGACTGCCTCAGCTCCGTCGCCACGGCCACCGGGTTCACCCTGCAGCACCACCGGCTCGATCTCGTCGGGCTCTGCGAGTCCTGCACGTCGTAGCCGCCGACTGCCGGTGGCGCCCTGTCAGCCGACCGCGAGTCGTGGAGGCGGACGGGTCCGGCGGCGATGCCCGATGCTCGTCGCCGCGAGTGAGACTGCGAACACGGCGCCGGCCGTGAGGGCGATCGACCCACCGGCCGCCACGCTCCAGGTCGCCGCCGCGCACAGGCCGATCGCGCCGCTCGCCGCGCCGAAGATCCCGGCGAGGAGCATCGTCGTGCCGAGCCGGTCGGTCCACAGCCGAGCCGTCAGCGCCGGCACGGTGAGCAGCGCGACCGCCAGCAACGTTCCGACGGCAGGGATGGCCGAGACGAGGGTGACGGTGATCGCACCGAGCACGATCGCGTCGAGCAGCACCGTTCGGTAGCCGAGCGCCCCGGCCCCGTCGCTGTCGAACGCGCCGAGCACGAGCTCCTTGTGGAGCAGTGCGAGCAGGCCGAGCACGGCGATGCCGACACCGATCGTGGTGGCGATGTCGGCGTTCGTGACGGTGAGCACGGACCCGACGAGGAACGCGGAGAGGTCCTTCGACGACGACGGGCGAGTGGAGAGGATCATCATCCCCAGCGCGAAGCTGCCAGCCAGCACGACCCCGATCACGGCGGTGTTGTCGAGCACACGACCGGCGCCGAGGAGCAGCACCGCAGCGACCACGACGAACCCGAACGCCGTACCGCCGACGAACAGGCTGACCCCGGCCGCCGAGGCCAGCACCACGCCGGGGAACGTCGCGTGCGACATCGCGGTGACGAAGAACGGAAGCCGCCGCAGGATGACGTGCACGCCCACGACGCCGGCGATCAGACCGACGCAGATCGCCTCGATCATCGCGCGTCGGAACAACGGCGACTGGAAGCTGTCCACCAGCCGGCTCATGCCGCGACCACCAGGGCGCGCACTCGACGGTGGCGGACGAACCACGAGCCGGCGGCGACGAGCACGAAGCCGATGGTCAGCACCATCACCAGCGTGGCACCCGGGGCGAGGCGCCACCCGTGGTGCACGGACGCGTCGTAGCTGATCACCAGCCCGAGCCATCCGCCGACGGCGCCGAGCACCGCGGCGACCGCCATCGACGTCCCGACGCGACGGCACAGCAATCGCGCCGTGGCCGCCGGCGTGATCACCAGCGCGACCACCAGCACCGTGCCCATCGCGCGGATGCCGGCAACGACAGCGAGCGCGATGACCGCGTCGAGCACGAGGTCGAGCCGGTTCACCGGGTAGCCGAGGGCTTCGGCGCCACCCTGGTCGAACGCGCGCAGCACGAGCTCCTTGTGCAGCACCGCCAGCACGACGAGGCACAGCCCCGCCACCACGAACGTGTCGATGAGCTGGCGCTCATCGACCGCCAGGATCCGCCCGAACAGCAACGCGGTGAGGTCCGACTGGAAGCCGCGCCGCCGGGACACGACCACCACGCCGACGGCGAGGAACACCGCGAACAGCACGGCCATCGCCGAGTCGGCGTCGATCCGGCGCGTCCGCCCGAGCATCGTCAGCAGGACCACCGAGGCGAGCCCGGTGGTGAGGGCGCCGACGAGCAACGACTGACCGAACGCGAACGCGATCGCGATGCCCGGGAAGACCGTGTGCTGCACGACCTCGGTGAGGAAGGACAACCGGCGCAACAGCACGTGCACGCCGATCACGCCCCCGAGCACCCCGAGCACGACGATCTCGACGATCGCCCGGCGCATGTACCCGGCCTGGAACGGCTCGATCAACAGCTCGCGCATCGCGACGAGCTCAGCGCGCCAGGAGCGTGGCGCCGTCGTCGAGCAGCAGCGCCGAGGAACCGTACGTGGCCTTCAACCGCTCGCTGGTCAACGCTTCGGCGATGGCCGCGAAGGCGAACTGCTCGCCGTTGAGCAGGCACGCCTCGTCGCACGCGAGGTGGGCGACGGACAGGTCGTGCGTGCTCATCACGACAGCCACCCCGTCGGCGCGCAACCGGGCGAGCACCGCCAGCAACGCGTCCGTGGTGGTCGCGTCGACGCCGTTGAACGGCTCGTCGAGCAGCAGCAGCCTGGCCTCTTGGGCAACAGCGCGGGCGAGCAGCACGCGCTGGCGCTGACCACCCGAGAGGACCCCGAACCGCTCGTCGGCGCGATCGGCGAGACCGACCTCGGCGAGTGCGTCCATCGCCGCCCGGCGGTGCGCGGCGTTCGGCCGGCGTAGCCAGCCGACCATCCGGTACCTGCCCATCAGCACGACCTGCAGCACGCTGACCGGGAACTCGCGGTCCAGCTGATCCGCCTGCGGCACGTAGGCGACAAGGGCGCGAGCATGGGCGGGCGTGGTGCCGAGCACCTCCACCGAGCCGGCGACGATCGGCACGAGGCCGAGGATCGCCCTGATCAGCGTGCTCTTGCCGGCGCCGTTGGGGCCGATCAGCGCCAGCGAACCGCCGACGGGCACCGTGCCGGTGACGCCGCGGAGCACGGGATCCCGGTCGTACGCCGCGGTGACGCCGTCGAGAACAAGAGCCGCTTCCACTTCCGCCATTGTGCCCCAGTCCTTGCCGATTCCGCGTGGTCGGGACCGGCCTCCGCGTCGCGTCGGCCGCTCCGTCCGCCCACTCCCCGCCGCCGGCTCGACGCCGCGCCTGCTCATCCCAGGTTCTCGACGATCTCGCGGGTGTCGTGCTCGACCACCTTCAGGTACGCAGTCGCCATCGCTGCCGGGCGGCCTGAGGCCGTCCCCGTACAGCGACGTCTGCGCGCAGCTCGATCTCGACACGACGCCTCCCTCACGGTGGCGCCACCATACAAGAATCGTTCTCGTTATTACAACGCGCGAGCGATCAGAACCCGAGCGGCGTCAGGTCGATGTCGTACAGATCGGCGACGTTGGACGACAGGATCGCCTGCTTCTGCTCGCCGGTCAGCGATCCGGTGTGCTCGGCCAGCATCTCCTGGCTCCACGGCCAGGTCGAGTCGCTGTGCGGGAAGTCGTTGGCCCACATCAGCCGCCGCCAGTTCATGTCGTTCGCGAACTTGAACGCCGTCCAGTCGTCCTGGAACGTGACGTAGATGTTCTCGGCGAAGTACTCCGACGGCAGCTTCGACAGCGTCTGGCCGGGCGGCAGCCAGTAGCGGTGGCGCTTGTACGCGTGGTCCATCCGGTACATGAAGTGCGGCACCCAGCCGGCGTCGGCTTCGACGCACACGACCCGCAGATCGGGGTGGCGCTCGAACACCCCGCCGAGCACGAGCATGCCCATGATGTCCTGGCAGCCGCGGACGATCGACAGGAACCCGTTCATCTTCGGGCCGCGCGTCGGCGTGCCCTGGGTGGTGAGGATGTGGAACGACAGCGGCAGGCCGAGCTCGATCGCGGCCTCCCAGAACGGGTCCCAGACCGGCGAGTCGTAGTCGGTGTCGCACCCGGGGTTGCCGGGCATCATCACGCCGCGCAGACCGAGCGCACGGATCGCACGGAGGTCCTCGATGCCCTCCTCAGGCGAGCGCATCGCCGTCTGTCCACAGCCGAGCAGGCGGCTGCGGTCGGTGTCGCAGTAGTTCGCGATCCAGCGGTTGTAGGCGTGGAAGCAGGCGTTCTTGTAGTCCGGGTCGCGGTGGTTGCAGAGCACCATCCCGACGGTCGGGTAGATGATCTCGGCCGACACGCCGTCGCGGTTCTGGTCGGCGATGCGCGCCGTGGCATCCCAACCGCTGCGGTGGAGATCGGCGAACTTCGTGCCCTTGATGCGGATCTCCTCCGGCGCCTTGCCGGCCGCGGCGACGAGGCCCATCGGGATCCCGCGCCCCATCCCGTCGATCATGAAGACGTCGCCGACGCCTTCACCGCCGTCGACCATCTGCGGCGCCGTGTCGCGGTAGGCGGGGTCGATGAAGTCGAGGTAGGTGTTCGGCGCCTCGGTGATGTGCGAGTCGGCGCTGATCACCGGGAACGGCCACGGCGACGGTGCCGCGGACGTGTCGGTCGTTGCCGTGTCGAGCGAGGTCGAGTCGATGGTTGCAGTCATGTTCATGCTCCGGTCGGGACGGGTCGGGCACCACGGACGAGGCGGCCGGGCAGGGCGCCGGTGTGCTCGCCGTTGGTGTAGGTCTCCTGCCCGGCCACCAGCGTGTGCAGGTAGCCGTCAGCACGCTGCAGCAACCGCTTGCCGCCCGCGGGCAGATCGAACGAGATCGTCGGCGGGTGCAGGGTGAGGTTGTCGAGGTCGATCACGTTGATGTCGGCACGCAGGCCAGGAGCGAGCACGCCGCGGTCGAGCAGGCCGATCATCGCCGCGGTCTTCGAGGTCTGCTTGGCGACGGCCTGGGCGAGGCCGAGGCGTGCGCCGCGGCTGCGGTCGCGCACCCAGTGGGTGAGCATCGTCGTCGGAAAGCTCGCGTCGCAGATCGTGCCGACGTGCGCGCCACCGTCCGCCAGGCCGACGACGGAGTGCTCGTGGGTGAGCATCTCGCGGACCGCGTCGAGATCCCCGGCGGCGTAGTTGAGCAACGGCGAGTAGAGCAGGGCACGCCCGTCGTCGCCGAGCAGCAGGTCGTACGCCAACGCCTCGGGCGCCACGCCGGCACGCTCGGCCATCGCTTCGATGCTCGTCTCCGGCGCAGGCTCGTAGTCCGGCGGGTCGCCGAGCACGAAGATGCGCGACCAGGCGTACCGGTTGGGCTGCTCGCCGACCTCGCGCAGCACGGCGTCGCGCACGTCGCTGCGGCGGAACTGCTCGATCCGCGCGGCGAAGGGCAGCACCGCCAGGGCGCGAGCGGTGGGCGACGAGCCGAGCGGGCTCATCGTCGCCTGGT
>JAODBQ010000480.1 GCA_025464045.1 Ilumatobacteraceae bacterium | reverse complement strand
CGATGTTGCCACGCGTGGCGTTGCTGTACGGACAGACCCCGAGGGCCTTGGCGACGAGGTCCTCGGCGACGGACCGCTCGACCTTGGGAACCAGCACGTCGAGCTCGACCTGGAGCCCGAAGCCACCGCCGTCGAGCGTGCCGATGCCGACGCTGGCGGACACCTCGGTGCCGCTGGCGTCGACCTTCTCCTGGCCGGCGACGAACTTCAACGCGGAGTGGAAGCACGCCGCGTAGCCGACAGCGAACAGCTGCTCCGGGTTCGTCGCCCCGCCGGGGCCGCCCATCTCCTTGGGCACGCGGAGGTCGAGGTCGAGCATCCCGTCCTCGGAGGTGGCGTGGCCGTTGCGGCCGTCGCCGGTGGCCGTGGCGGTTGCGGTGTACAGCGGGGTCATCTCGTGCCTCCTGGTCCGACGGATCCTGGTCATCGTATGGGCCGTGCGTACCATCGCAGGATGCCGCTCGCCGACGACGACCTGCGCTTCCTGGAGATGACCGCTCGGCGGCGATGATCACGATCGGTGGCGACGGGATGCGCTGACCCGAACCACGTCCTGATCGCGATGGTCAGTGGCGGAGCAGCAGTCGGATCTGCTGGACATCGGCACCCAGCTGGGTGACGAGCGCGTCGATCGAATCGAACCGGCGCTCGTCGCGCAGCCAACGGCGGAAGCCGACCTGGATCCGCATCTCGTAGAGGTCGCCGTCGAAGTCGAGCAGGTGGGCCTCGACGAGCAGCTCGCCGTGCTCCTCGACGGTCGGGCGGACGCCGATGTTGACCGCGGCTCGGTGGCGCGCACCGTTCGGCAGATCGACGATCGCGGCGTAGACGCCGTGCATCGGCACGAGCAGGTTCGCGGGGAGATCGAGGTTCGCGGTGGGGAAGCCGATCGTGCGGCCGAGCCCGCTGCCGTGCACGACCGTACCGGTGAGCGTGAACGTGCGGCCGAGCCAGTCGTTGACCCGGACCATGTCGCCCGCGCCGAGGGCATCGCGGATCCGTGCTCCCGTGATCAAGCCGCCGTCGGGGTCCGGCCAGCGTGGCACCTCGACGACCTCCAGGCCGCGGCGGATGCACTCGTCGCGCAGGGCGGGGTACCGCGCGATCGCCGGTGAGCCGGGCAGGCACGCGGTGACGATCACCTGCGGGTCCAGCCGCTCGACGATCTCGTCGACAGCGTGGACCCCTGCTGCAGGGTGGTCGGGGCTGGCGAAGGTGACTGCGATCGCGTGCGCGGCGCCGCAGGCCAGCAGCGCCCAGCAACGCTCCTCGACCGAGGTGATCACGTGCGTTGCGCGCGGGTCGTCGAGCACGACGCCGATGAGCGGCAGCCGCATGCGCACCGCCAACCGGGCGGCTTCGTCGACGAGCTGGCGGTGGCCGAGGTGGAAGCCGTCGAACTCGCCGAGCACCACGACGGGACGATGCGTCAGTGGCGGCTGGTGACTTGGGTGCACCCGGACACGCTACCCAGCCGGACTAGGCCGGCCGAGGGAACCGACCCTGCTGTTCGTCCGCCCCCGAAGAGTCCGCCGTCGCCTTGCGGTAGCGGCGCGAGGCGCGCAGCTGTGCCGAACCCCACACGAAGAACCACAGGTCCCAGAGCGCCACGTGCCAGCGCAGCGCGTGCCGGTCCGTGGACGCATCGGAGTGGATCCCGCCCGTGAGCACGAGCACCCCCGCGATCACGAGCACCAGGCCGTACAGCGTCAGCGCGGTGCCGATCAACCGGTTGATCACACCAACGAGGCGGGCGACGCGACCGTTCGGCGGACGGCGCGTGGTGAGGAGCACGATCGCCGCGTCGACGAGCTTGGCGGCGATCGCCGCGGTGACCGTCGCCAGCGCGGCGGCGTCGCGGCGCCGGGCCAACCGTTCGAGCGGGCCGCCGACCGTATCGAGCAGTGCCGTCCCACCGAACGCCCAGTACGCGCTGACGGCCGCCGACGCCACCGCGAGGCCGGCGGCGACGTAGGCGGCCGGGTTGCGCAACGGCGCCGTGCTCTCCATCCCGACGATGTTGCCCGGTCGGACCCGCCGACACCCTCATCCCCGGCGCGGTGCGAGGTGAGCCGGGCCGGTGAGAGGTGAGCGATGCGCCCGCGCGTCTCCCACCGCGACGCATCGCACCGAGCTCGGGCGCTCGCTTCGGCTCGGGTTGGGCTCGTGCTCGTACCATGCGCGGCGTGGACATCGGGGTGTGCATCGCGTCGGACATCAGTGACATCGGGTATGCGGTGCTCGCCGAGGAGCTCGGTTACAGCGACGTCTGGGTGGCCGACAGCCAGATGCTGTGGAGCGACTGCTACGCGACGATGGCCCTCATCGCCGACCGCACCGAGCGCATCGGGATCGGCACCGGGGTGGCTGTGGCCGGATCTCGGCCCGCAGCGGTGACGGCTGCTGCGCACGCAACGCTCAACCGCATCGCCCCCGGCCGGGTGTTCTGCGGCATCGGAACCGTCAACACGGCGATGCGGATCATGGGCCACAAGCCGATCTCGATCGCCGAGTTCGACGATCATCTGACCACGCTGCGCCGGCTGCTCGACGGCGAGGAGGCGGACGTGCGCTGGCGCGGGGCCACGGCGCAGACCCGGCACCTGATGCCGGATGCTGGCTTCGTTGCGTTCAGCCCGCGGATCCCGATGCACGTCTCCGCGTTCGGGCCGCGGGCGCTCGCCCTCGCGGCACGCCACGGCGACGGGCTGATCACCTCCTTGCCACCGCAGCCCGCAGCGGTGCGCGGCGCACGGGCGCGGCTCAGCGCTGCTGCATCGGAGGCGGGACGCACGATCGACCGTTCGTCGTTCCCGATCGCCTCGCTGACGACGATGGTCGTGCTCGAACCGGGCGAACCCACCGACAGCGAGCGGGTCAAGCGCGACGCCGGAGCGATGGCGATCGCCTCGCTGCACTACGTCTACGAGCAGTACCGCCAGTACGGCCGCCGTCCGCCCGCCCACGTCGCGGGCGTGTGGGACGAGTACACGGCGATGCTCGCGGAGGTGCCGGCCGAGCGACTCCACCTGCGCATCCACCAGGGGCACAACTGCTGGGTGATCCCCGAGGAGGAGCGCTTCGTCACCAAGGAGCTGCTCGAGGCGAGCTGCTTGATCGGCACGGCCGAGCAGCTCGCGCAGACGCTGCGCGAGCTCGACGAGGCCGGGCTGGACCAGGTCGTGGTGCTCCCGCCGCTCGAGGCCAAGGAGCGCGTGCTGCGCGACATCGCTGAGCAGGTCGTGCCGTTGCTCTGATCCGCGAGCGACCGCGACCCAACAGTTCGTGGTCCTCCCGAACGTCCGATGGTGCGCCGTGAGGCTCACGGACGCGCAGCCGGTCCGGCGCGGCAGTTCGGCGCTCTCACCCGGTTCTCGACCTGGCCGCGCGAAGCCTTCACCCAGTCACGGCACCGTAGTGTCCGGCCTGCAGTCCGCAGTGTCGCCCCGCACCGCCCATGCCTGATCGGAGCCCGATGACCGTCGATCCCAGCCCCCACCGACCCGCACCCGCTGACGTGCTCGAGCGGGCGCTGTTCGAGGTCAAGCACGTCGTCGTCGGCCAGGACGCGATGATCGAACGGCTGCTCGTGTGCGCCGTCGCCGGCGGCCACTGCCTGCTCGAAGGGCCGCCCGGCCTGGCGAAGACGCTGGCGGCGAAGACGGTCGCCACCGTGCTCGGCGGTTCGTTCTCGCGGATCCAGTTCACGCCGGACCTCGTTCCCGCCGACCTCGTCGGCACGCGGATCTACCGTCCGTCGCGAGAGCAGTTCGACGTCGAGACGGGGCCCGTGTTCGCCAACGTCGTGCTCGCCGACGAGATCAACCGTGCCTCCCCGAAGGTGCAGTCGGCGCTGCTCGAGGTGATGGCCGAGCACCAGGTCTCGATCGGCGGCACGTCGTACGCCGTGCCGTCGCCGTTCATCGTGCTGGCGACCCAGAACCCGATCGAGAGCGAGGGCGTCTACCCGTTGACCGAAGCCCAGCGCGACCGGTTCATGATGTAGGTCCTGATCGGCTACCCGAACGATCGCGAGGAGGTTGAGATCGTCCGCCGGGTGAGCGTCACCACGCCGGTCGCGAACCCGGTCCTCACCGCGCAGGAGTGGGGCGACCTGCAGGCTGCGGCGCGCATGGTCTTCGTGCACGACGCCGTCGTCGACTACGCGGTGCGGATCGTGGCCGCCACCCGACGCCCTGCCGAGGCGAACCTCCCCGAGCTCGCCCCGTACATCGCGTTCGGCGTCAGTCCTCGAGCCACGCTCGGGCTCGTCGCCGCGTCCCGAGCGCTGGCGATGATGCGCCGGCGCACGTACGTCCTGCCGCGCGACGTCTTCGACGTCGCGCCGGACGTGCTGCGTCACCGCCTCGTCCTGTCGTACGAAGCGATGGCCGCGGACGTCACCGCCGATCACGTGGTCGCCCGCGTGCTCTCCACCGTCTGGGCGCCGCAGATCGCCCCGACGCAGAGCGACGCCGCGGCGACCCAGGAAGCCGGACGGACGGTCAACGCGTGAGCGCCCCCACCCCCACTCCGACCTCGACGGGTGAGGTCGTCCGCCGCGAGACGAACTTGCGCCAGCTCGAGATCGCGATCACCCGGCGCCTCGACGGGATGCTCCAGGGTGATCATCAGGCGGTCCTGCGCGGTGCCGGCAGCGAGGCCGGGGAAGGCCGTGCCTACACGCCGGGCGACGATGCGCGGCGGATCGACTGGAACCTCAGCGCACGGGCCAACGAGGTGTCCGTTCGCGACACCATCGCCGACCGCGAGCTGGAGACGTGGCTCGTCGTCGATGCGAGTGCCAGCCTCGACTTCGGCACGGCCGTGTGGGAGAAGCGCGACCTCGCGATCACCGCTGCGGCAGCGTTCGGGCTGCTCGGCGCGAAGTCGGGCAACCGCTGCGCGGCCGTGATCTTCGACGGTGAGGGTCTGCAGATCACCCCGCCCCGAGCGGGCCGCGATGCCGTGATGCAGCTGCTGCGCAGGCTCGAGCAGCGTCCTCGAGCGGCGGAACGCAGCGCTTCGCTCGCCGACGCGATCCGCCGGACGCGGGCACTCGCCAAGCGTCGCGGACGGGTCGTGGTGATCTCCGACCTGATCGATCGCGGTCCGTGGCCGGGCGAGCTGCGAATGGCCGCCGCCCGCCACGAGGTCGTCGTCGCCGAGGTCACCGACCCGCGCGAGTGGGAGCTCCCGGCCGTCGGACTGCTGACGATGCACGATCCGGAGACGGGTCGCCGCCTCGAGGTCCAGACCGCCGACCCGAAGTTGCGGACCCGCTTCGCCGCAGCCGCCACGCAGCGGCGTGAGGAGAACGCCAACGCGATCCGCCGCGCCGGTGCTGCACACCTGCAGCTGTCGACGGACCGCGACTGGATGCGCGACCTCGTCGTGTTCGCGCAACGTCACCGCGGGATGGTGCGGCGATGACGTTCCTCCGCCCCGCCGTCCTGTGGCTGCTGCTCGCGGTGGCCGCGCTCGTCGCGGTCTACCTCGTGATGCAGCGGCGCCGCCGGCACTACGCCGTGCGGTTCACCAACCTCGACCTCCTCGGATCGGTGGCCCCCAAGCGCCCGGGCTGGCGTCGCCACGTCCCGGCCGCCGTCGTCGCGGTGGCGATGATCGTCTCGGTGTTCGGCCTCGCCCGACCCGTGCACGACGTCGCCGTCACCAAGAAGACGGCGATCGTCATGGTCGTCGTCGACGTCTCCGCATCGATGGCCGCCACCGACGTCGCGCCGACCCGCTTGCAGGCGGCGATCGCGTCGGCGAGCTCGTTCGTCGACAGCCTGCCGAGCGGGTTCGAGATCGGTCTGGTCTCGTTCTCCAGCACCGCCAACGTGCTGGTCAACCCGACGAGCGACCACGCCTCGGTGGTCGCCGCGATCAAGGCCCTGCAGCTCGGCAAGGGCACCGCGGCCGGCGACGCGATCGAAGCGGCGCTCCAGGCGATCCACGCCGCCCAGGCCGCCGCCGGCTCCAACGTGCAGGGTGCGGCAGACCGTCCGGCCGCCGCGACCCCGGACCTGTCGGCGACGATCGTGCTGCTCTCCGACGGTGGCACCACCGTCGGCGAGGATCCTGCCGTCGCCGCCCAGGATGCCGCTGCCGCCAACGTGCCGGTCTCGACGATCACGTACGGGACCGACTCCGGCACCGTCGTGATCCAGGGCCAGACGGTCCCGGTGCCGCCGGACTCGAACGCGATGCAGCAGATCGCCCAGCTCAGCGGCGGCCAAGCGTTCGACGCGGCGAACACGAGCGAGCTCGACAGCGTGTACCGCTCGATCAGCGGCAAGGTCGGCCACACCACCGAGCAGCGCGACCTGGTCGTCTGGTTCCTCGCCATCGCCCTGATCCTGATGACGATCGCCTGCCTCGGCGCGCTGATCTGGACCGGCAGGTTCCTGTAGCGCCGGTCGACCCGACGCGGTCGACCCGACGATCGGCCCCACACGGTCGACCCGACGCGGTCGACCCGACGGCCGGTGGGTCCGAGTCGCTCGGTGCGGTTCGAGTCGCTCCGTCTGGT
>JAODBQ010000442.1 GCA_025464045.1 Ilumatobacteraceae bacterium | reverse complement strand
CCGGAACCACCGTGGCATCGTGCCGTGGGTGTGGGCGTTCGGTTGGCCGGCCGTCGCCGCCGCGGCGACCGTCGTCGTCGCGATCCAAGTCCGCCGCCGACGCGACCAACTGCCGATCGCGATGGTCGTCGCCGGCCTCGTGATCGGCGTCGTCGGCGGCATCGACCGCGCCGACGGCGTGACCAACAGCCAGGTGTTCTCGGCGCTCCCGGACTGGGCAGCTCGCCTCGCGGCCGTCAGCGCGTTGGCCATCGGCGCGGCCACCGTCGTGCGCTACGTCGCCGACCTCGTGCCGATGCTCGTCACCGGTCGCCGACGAGGCGTCCCGGGAACTGCACCCGCCGACGCGGCGACCGGTACATCGTGACCAGCGCCACCGGCTGCGAGCGTTGGCTCGAGGCGATCTCCGCCATCGTCGACGGCGAGGACCCGGGCATCGATCCGCACCTCGTCGCCGCGCACATCGCCCGGTGCGACTCGTGCCGGGCGTTCGAGGCGTTCGCCGCCAACGACCGCCGCCGTCAACTCGTGCGCGAGGTCACGCCGATGCCCGACTTCGCACCACAGGTGAGCCACTGGGCGGCCGTGCTCGACCGGGCGAGTCGCTGGAGCGTCGTGCGCGCCCTCCTCGCCGTCGTGGCGCTGGAGATCGTCGCGTTCTCGCTGCCGGCGCTGATCCTCGGCGACGAGCACGCCACGAGCGCCCACGCCGCCCGTCACCTCGGTGCGTTCACGGCGGCCTACGGCGTCGGGTTGCTCGTGGTCGTGGTCCGGCCTGCTCGTGCCCGGGCGATGCTGCCCGTCGCCGCAGTGCTCGCGGGTGCCCTCGTGATCACCGCGATCGTCGATCTCGTCGACGGCCAGGTCCCGCTGCTCGGCGAGACGCAGCACCTGCCCGAGGTGCTCAGCGTGGCGCTGGTGTGGCTGCTCGCCGTGCCGTCGCCGCGCCGTGCCGGCCAGCCCGGGCGCCTGCCCTCGCGCCCGACGCTGACGGTGGTGGATCGCCGCGACCGTCCGGACGCATCGAGCACCCGCGACACCGGCTGACAGCGGGCGGCCGGCGCGCCGCGTCGGGATCCACGTCGGCGCGTGCTCGGATCAGCCGGCCGAGGTCGATCCCGACGCAGCGGGCGCCGCTGCGGTCGATGGCGTCGCGGTCGGCGATGCCGCCGGCAGGGCCGCGGTGATCTTGGCGGCGAGGTCGTTGACGTCGATCTCGCCACTGGACCGCCAGAGCACCGTGCCGTCCTTGTCCAGCAGCACGAAGCCCGGCCAGGAGTCGATCCCGAGCGCCGTGGCCGCGTCGCCCGTGGGGCTGTCGGCCATGATCGGCCACGGGAAGCCGGCCGTGCTCAACCAGGTCGAGGGCGGGTAGTTCGGCTGCGACGAGCTCGTCTGGGTGGCGATGCCGATCACCCGCACCCCGGCGGGCACCTTGCCGTCCTTGTCCCACTGCACGAGCTTGGGCAGCTCCCGCTGGCAGTGCGGGCACCAGTGGGCGAGGAACACAACGAGCGTCGCCGAGGTGCCGTCCGGCTGCACGTCGACCGTCGTGCCGTCGAAGCTCAGGCCGCTCAGCGTCGGCGCGGTCTGGCCGACGGCAGGATCGACGCCGGATGCCGGCAGCGTCGGCAGTGCCGCGCCGCCGACCGTCACCGGCTGGGTCTGCTCGACACCCGGCGGGATGGACGCCGTCGACGATCCGCCGCTCGAGATGATCGCGATCACCCCGGCAGCGACGGCGAGCACGGCGACCACCGCGACGGTGACCCAGACGGCGCGCGACGGGCGGCGGTCGCCGGCGGTCGATCGCCGGCCCGACGCGGACGGTCTGCGCGGCGGACCCGTCGGTGGTTTGGCGAAGGCCGGGGTGGACTTGGCCTTGCGGGCGTTGGGCTGGTTGGGCATCGCTCACTCCTGGTCGTGGGGTCGCGGATCGAACAGCCGGTCTGGTCGGCCGGCGGATGATGGGTCGGGCAGCGTGACGAGCACGAGGATCGCCAGGAAGCCGCAGCCGGCCATGAACGGGAGGGTGACGAACCCGAACTTCTCGAACCAGATGTACTCGCACGGGATCGTCGACGAGCACGCGCCCGTGTCGAGGCTGGGGAACCGTTCGAGCAGCCAGTGGTACGTGGAGATCAGCGCGCCGATGCCGGCGAGCACGGCGACGTAGGGACGGATCGACCGGTCGCGGCGGATCGCGGCCATCGTCAGGGTCAACGCGAGCGGGTACATCGCGATCCGCTGGTACCAGCACAGCGTGCACGGCAGGAAGTGCGCGACCTCCGAGAAGTAGAGGCTGCCCGCCGTGCAGCCGACGGCGATCGCCGCGGCGAGGCCTGGCGCCACGCTCCCGACCTGGTCGACGACCCGCGCCGCGCCTGCCGACCGCCACGCCGACATCCGCCAGACCACCAGACCCAGCGTGAACGCCAGCACGAGCAGGGCCAGCAGTGCGCAGAACGTCTGGACGGCGGGCGTGTTCATCGTGCGAGTCGGATGGGATGCGGGATGCGGATGCGGGGCGTGTGGGGGGCGTGTGGCCGAGCGGACGCGGTCGGCGGGGGTCGGCCGAAGGGGCCGCGTCGATGCCCTCGTCGAGCAGGTCGACGCGTCGGCCGGCTCAGTTCCCGGGCCGGAGATCGCGACGCGGACACCGAACCGCCGCCGACGCCCCCGTGAGCCGGTGGCCGCGGCGGCCGACGGGCCCCTCGCGACGGGCGGAGCTCCTGGTCGCGGGGGGTGGGGACGAGAAATCTGAGATTGGTACTTGCGGAGCTGTAATTACACGGGTGTAGGTTGACGCACCACAACATCTGGTTCATCGACCGGTGATTGGCGCGGGGTGCCATCCACATCTAGTGGTCCAGCCATCGCCCTCTGCACGTCGGCTCGAGGATCGCGGCGAGAGCGAGGACACAGCGCAATGACATTGATCGAGGAGCCAGGCGTTCGCCACAACCCCGACGTCACCCCGGCGGCGGGGACACGCAGGGACGAGACCCCGTGGGGCCTCGAGAGCCCGATGCGGGTGCGCAAGCGCAACGGTGGGCTCGAGCCGATCGACCTCAACAAGATCGTCCGCGCCGTCGGTCGGGCGGCCCGCGGCCTCGACGGCGTGGATCCGATGCGCGTCGCCACGCGCACGATCAGCGGCCTCCACGACGGCGCGACGACGATGGAGCTGGACGAGCTGAGCATCCGCACCGCGGCCGCCCTCGTCAGCATCGAGCCGAGCTACAGCCGCCTCGCCGCACGCCTGCTGGCCACCTTCGTGCAGAAGGAGGTCACCAACCAGAACATCCACTCGTTCTCCCAGTCGATCGGTGCCGGCCATGCGGCGGGCCTCATCTCCGACACCACGGCGGAGCTCGTCAGCCTCAACGCGCGCAAGCTCAACGAGGCCGTCGAGACCGACCGGGACTGGCTGTTCGAGTACTTCGGCCTGCGCACCGTCTACGACCGCTACCTGCTGCGCGATCCGCAGGGCCGGCTCGTGATCGAGACCCCGCAGTACTTCTTCCTGCGCGTCGCCTGCGGCCTGGCCACCAGCGCCGAGGAGGCCATCGAGCTGTACCGGCTGATCTCTTCGCTCGACTACGTGCCGGCCACGCCGACCCTGTTCAACAGCGGCACCACGCATCCGCAGATGTCCAGCTGCTACCTCCTCGACTCGCCCGACGACACCCTGGAGAGCATCTACGACCGGTACAAGGACGTCGCCCGGCTGTCGAAGTTCGCCGGCGGCATCGGGCTCGCGTTCCACAGGGTGCGCAGCCGCGGCTCGCTGATCCGTGGCACCAACGGCCTGTCGAACGGGATCGTCCCCTGGCTGAAGACGCTCGACTCCTCGGTGTCGGCCGTCAACCAGGGTGGCAAGCGCAAGGGTGCGGCGTGCGTGTACCTGGAGACGTGGCACGCCGACATCGAGGAGTTCCTCGACCTGCGCGACAACACCGGCGAAGAGGCGCGGCGCACGCACAACCTCAACCTCGCCAACTGGGTGCCCGACCTGTTCATGGAGCGCGTCGAGAAGGACTGGACCTGGTCGTTGTTCGACCCGAAGCAGGTCCCGCACCTCACCGACCTGTACGGCGCGGCGTTCGAGCGGGCGTACGTGGAGGCCGAGCAGCAGGGCCTGTACGAGCGCCAGGTGCCGGCCCGCCAGCTGTACTCGAAGATGATGCGCACCCTCGCCCAGACGGGCAACGGGTGGATGACGTTCAAGGATCCGTCGAACCTGCGCTGCAACCAGACCGGCACGAACGATGCCACGACGGGCGGCGGCAACACCGTGCACCTGTCCAACCTGTGCACGGAGATCATCGAGGTCACCAGTGCCGCCGAGACCGCGGTGTGCAACCTCGGCTCGATCAACCTCGGGCGGTTCGTGGTCACCGGTGACGACGGCAGCCCGACGTACGACTTCGAGCGTCTCGGCCAGGTCGCCCGCACCGCGGTGCGCTACCTCGACCGGGTCATCGACATCAACTACTACCCGACCAGCGAGGCCGAGTCGTCGAACGACCGCTGGCGGCCGGTCGGGCTCGGCGTGATGGGCCTGCAGGACGTGTTCTTCCGCATGCGCCTGCCGTTCGATTCGCCCGCCGCCCGCGACCTGTCGCGGCGGATCCAGGAGGAGATCTACTTCCACGCGCTGTGGACCTCGACGGAGCTCGCCGAGGCGAGTGGACCGCACGCCGCCTTCGCCGAGACCCGGGCGGCGAACGGCAAGCTGCAGTTCGACCTGTGGGGCGTGCAGCCGAGCGATCCGGCGCGCTGGGAGCCGCTGCGCGAGCGCGTCGCCACGCACGGCCTGCGCAACTCGCTGCTGATCGCCATCGCCCCGACCGCGACGATCGCGTCGATCGCCGGCGCGTACGAGTGCATCGAGCCGCAGGTGTCCAACCTGTTCAAGCGCGAGACGCTCTCCGGCGAGTTCATGCAGATCAACACCTACCTCGTGCGCGACCTGCAGGGACGCGGTCTCTGGGACGACGAGATGCGCGATGCGATCAAGAAGGCGGAGGGTTCCGTGCAGGACATCGATGCCGTCCCGGCCGACGTCAAGCACCTGTTCCGCACGTCGTGGGAGCTGCCGATGCGCTCGCTGATCGACATGGCCGCCGAGCGCGGGGCGTTCATCGACCAGAGCCAGTCGCTCAACCTGTTCGTCGAATCGCCGACCATCGGCAAGCTCTCGTCGATGTACCTGCACGCGTGGAAGCAAGGCCTCAAGACGACGTACTACCTGCGCTCCCGACCTGCCACGAGGATCCAACAGACGACCACCTCGGGCACCACCCCGCCACCGACCGCCTCGGCGTCGGTCAGCACGATCAGCCCGGCGGCCGCGGCCGTCACCGACGACGATGCGGACGCCGCGGCCATCGCCTGCTCGCTCGCCAACCCCGAGTCCTGCGAGGCCTGCCAGTGAGCGCGCTCGAATCCCTGTCCGCGTCCACCACCTCGGCCGAGGCGCTGATCGCCTCGCTCGTGCCGACCACGGCCATCGCGACTGCCGTGCCTGCCGCGGCCGGCGCGCCCAGGCAGATCCTCGATCCCGGCCACGACCTGACGCTGCGGCCGATGCGCTACCCGGAGTTCTACGATCGCTACCGCAACGCGATCAAGAACACCTGGACCGTGGAGGAGATCGACTTCTCCGACGACCTCGTCGATCTGCGCAGCTCGCTGCTGCCGGCGGAACGCCACCTCGTCAGCCGGCTGGTCGCGTTCTTCGCCACCGGCGACTCGATCGTCAGCAACAACCTCGTGCTCAACCTGTACCAGCACATCAACGCGCCGGAAGCACGGATGTTCCTGTCGCGCCAGCTGTTCGAGGAAGCCGTGCACGTGCAGTTCTACCTGACGCTGCTGGACACGTACCTGCCCGATCACGACGAGCGGGTCGCGGCGTTCGCGGCCGTGGAGAACATCCCGTCGATCCGCGCCAAGGCGGAGTTCTGCTTCACGTGGATGGAGTCGATCGGCAGGATCTCCCGGCTGGAGAGCGCCGCCGATCGCCGCGAGTTCCTGCTCAACCTGATCTGCTTCGCCGCCTGCATCGAGGGCCTGTTCTTCTTCGGCGCCTTCGCCTACGTGTACTTCCTGCGCTCGAAGGGCCTCCTCAACGGGTTGGCCGCGGGCACCAATTGGGTGTTCCGCGACGAGAGCGGGCACATGGACTTCGCGTTCGCGGTGATCGACACCGTGCGCCGTGAGGAGCCCGAGCTGTTCGACGACGAGCTCGCCCGGCGAGTCGAGCAGATGATGGTCGAGGCCGTCGACACCGAGATGCTGTTCGTCGCCGACATGCTCAGCGACGGGGTGCCCGGCCTGTCGACCGCGGACACCCGTGAGTACCTGCAGTACGTCGCCGATCAACGGCTGGCCCGGCTGGGCATGGCCAAGCGCTTCGGGAGCCGGAACCCGTTCGGGTTCATGGAGCTGCAGGACGTGCAGGAGCTGTCCAACTTCTTCGAGCGCACGGTGTCCGCGTACCAGACCGGTGTCACGGGCGACGTCACGTTCGACGAGGACTTCTGACCGCTCCGACCCCGTCTGGGTGAGTGGTTTCGGGAAACGCGATGTTCACGACTGCAACCGGGCTGGCGTCGCGCGGCCGTGACATCATGACCGGCATCGAGGTCGAGATCGGGTGCACGTTCGAGTTCGCGACAGCACGGCCCACGCACGCCATCGTGATGGTCGAGCCGCACTTCACCGAGGCCGGGCACATCGTCGAGACCCGCTTCCTGATCGATCCGCTGAGCGATTCGTCGATGTACCACGACCCGTTCGGCAACTCCTGCCGGCGCGTCGACCTCGCCGCGGGCCAGGTCACACTGACCTTCGATGCGCTCGTCAACCTCTCCGACGTCGCCGATCCCGAGGAGTGGGACGCGCAGGAGGTGGGGCCGGCCGAGCTGCCCGACGACGCGCTGATGTTCGTCCTGCCGAGCCGCTACTGCGAGTCCGATCTGCTGGTCGGTGAGGCCTTCGAACGGTTCGGCGCGGTGCCGCCGGGATGGGGTCGGGTGCAGGCGATCTCCGACTGGGTGCACGAGTCGATGCGCTTCCAGTACGGCGCGTCGTCGCCGACGCTGTCGGCACGCGGGGTGTTCGAGTCCCGCGTCGGCGTGTGCCGCGACTTCACCCACCTCGGGATCGCGATGTGCCGGGCGTTGAACATCCCGGCGCGATACGTGTTCGGCTACCTGCCCGACATCGGGGTGCCGGACCCCGGGACGCCGATGGACTTCTGCGCCTGGATGGAGGTCTACCTCGGCAACTCGTGGCACACCTTCGACCCGCGCAACAACCAGCGCCGGGTCGGGCGAACGGTGATCGGCCGCGGCCGCGACGCCGCCGACGTGGCGATGGTCACCTCGTTCGGCGAGGTGCAGCTGAGCTCGATGCTGGTGGTCGCCCGGGAGGCCGGCGAGCGATGATGCAGATCGAGCAGCTGCTCCACGAGGATGACCTCGATTCGCTCCGGACGGGCGAGGACGTCAGCCTGCGCGACGCGCAGTCGGCCGTGTACGTGCTCCACCAGGAGCTCACCTACGACTACACCGCGCCGATCCGCAACGTCCGCCAACGCCTGCTGATCGTGCCGCGCGCCGAGCACGGTGATCAGCGGCGCATCGCCCATCACGTGCAGGTGTCGGCGGGCGATCCGAGCACGGTGCTCGGCCGGATGGGGACGAGCACGGTGATCGAGCGCACCGACGAGTTCGGCAACTCGGTGGTCCACGTCGACGCGGCGGAGGTCGAGCAGTCGATCCACTTCCGGGTCCGTGCCGTCGTGCGCCGCAGCCTCGACGCGGATCGTGCGCCTGCGGCGTGGGCCGATCCCTCGCCGACGACGACCCGGCTCACCGCGCCGGACGACGCGATCCGCGACGCCGCGTCGACGCTGCGCTGTCGCGACGATGCTGAGCTCGCCGGCCGGGTCTCCACCCACGTGCGCAGCGCGTTCACGTACGGCCACGACGTCACCGGCGTGCGGACCACCGCGGCGCAAGCGTGGGCGGGACGCGTCGGCGTCTGCCAGGACATGGCCCACGTCATGATCGCGATGTGCTCGAGCCTCGGTGTCGCGGCGCGGTACGTCTCCGGGCACCTCGTCGGCGACGGCGCGAGCCACGCCTGGGTCGAGGTGTTCGACCGGCGCCGTGGCGAGGCGATCGCGATCGACCCGACCCACGACCGGCGCACGGACCTGCGCTACGTCACCACCGCCGTCGGGCGCGACTACCTCGACGTCGCCCCCACCTCGGGCACGTTCTGCTCCGCCGACGCTCGCGGCACCCTCAGCGTCCGCAAGCGCATCCGGCTCGCCGACCTCGCCTGATCCGTCCCGTCCGCCAGCGACCCGCGCCCCGGGTCCCGCCCGCCGGCGACCCGCCCGCCGGCGAGCCGCCCGCGACCCGCGGGTCCGAGTCGCAGACGATGGCGCGAGTCGCTACGTCAGGTTCTCCCGGTCCAACGACTCGCGCCGCACCGTCCGACTCGGACGACGACGTTGCGACTCGGACGACGACGTTGCGACTCGGACGACCGCGCGGCCGAGGGAAGCCGGGAGGACGGCGCGACGCCCGGCCATCGCCGCCTCGCGGGCATCGCTGTCGATGAGGCGGCTGTCAGGCCGGCGCGTAGCGGTTGAGGGCGGGGGGCAGGCCGAGGCGTTGACGGAGGTTCGCCGGCGCGTAGGCGGTGCGGAAGACGCGACGGCGCTGCAACTCGGGGACGAGTCCGTCGACCAGCGCATCGAGGTCGTGGCCGATCACGGCCGGGCGCAGCCGGAAGCCGTCGAGCCCCGCCGCCTGCCAGGCTTCGAGCTCGTCGGCGAGGCGGCTCGGGGTGCCGACGAAGATCGCTGCGTCGGATCGGTAGGGCCAACCGTCAAGCTGGTCGAGACGCTCCTTGTCGGCCAGCGCCTCGCCCTCGCGCTCGGCCACGAACACGACCATCTCGCCGTAGATCTTCAGCGGCGCACCGGCGCGTTCGACCAACCGTTCGGCGTCGCGGACGTCGGCGATCCAGTGGGCGACGTCGGCGGTGTCGGCCGGCGTCACGAACACGACATCGGCCGCGCGAGCGGCGAAGCGGAACGGGACCTGCGAGTGCGCGAGGGCGGCGATCACGGGCTGGCCCTGCGGCGGGCGGGGCACGATCGACGGGCCCTTGACGTCGAAGAACCTGCCCGAGAAGTCGATGTAGTGGAGCTTCTCGCGATCGATGAAGCGGCCGGTCGGGGCGTCGCGGATGATCGCGTCGTCCTCCCAGCTGTCCCACAACCGACGCGCGACCTCGACCGCATCGGCCGCCTCGTCGAACAGCTCGGCGGTGAACGCGGCGCGCTCGGGATCCTCCGGCCGGGATCGATCGCTGATCGGGACCTCGCGCAGTCCGACGTGCGCCGCCTCGTCCGGACGCCACGAGATCTGCGGGCGCCAGCCGGCCCTGCCGCCGCTGATGTGATCGAGCGTGGAGATCGCCGAGGCGACGTGGAACGGCTCGGTGTGCGTCGGGACGGCCGTCGGGATCAGCCCGATGTGCTCGGTGACCGGCGCCATCAGCGACGCCATCATGACGGCGTCCAGGCGACCACGCACCTGGTCCGTACGCGTGTCCGGGCGGCCGAACCGCGACGACTGGAGGCCGAACGAATCCTCGATCGTGAGAAAGTCGAGCAACCCGCGCTCCGCCGTGCGGGCGACGTCGATCCAGTACCGCGCGCGGAACAGCTCCGTCGGCCGGGCGCTCGGGTCGCGCCATGCCGCGGGGTGGAAGCCGGCGCCGTCGAGGGCGACACCGATCCGCAGCGAAGCGTCCTCGGCACGGGTCTGTTCGGTCACGACCCGCAGGATAATGGCGCGCTCGAAGCCCCGCAGCCGCGACAGATCCGGCCCGCAGCCACGACATGTCCGGCCACCGGCCACTGCAGATCCGGCCGGCCGCGCACCTGCAGGATGCCTGCTCGATGACCGCACGACGGATCGGTGGCACCGGCGACCATTAGGGTGGACCGGCGATGGAACCCTCGACGATCGTGCTGTGGGACATCGACGGCACGTTGCTGCGCGCCGCTCGTGCCGGGACGGCGAGCTTCACCGTCGCACTCGCCACCGTGGCCAAGACCGAGTTCCCGACCAAGCGCCTCGACCTCGGTGGCCGTACCGACCCGGAGATCGCGGCCATGGTCCTCGCCGCCGCAGGGGTGGACGATCCGGCGATGGTGCCGCTACTGCTCGCCGAGGTGGAGGCCGAGTACGAACGCCACGAGGAGGAGTTCGCCGCCGTCACCCACGCCCTCGACGGCGTGCACGAGACGATCGCCGCGTTCGCCGAGCAGGGCGTGGTGCAGGGTGTCGTCACCGGCAACCTGCAGTCCGTGGCGACGCGCAAGCTGCGTGCGGCCGGTGTGCTCGACGACCTCCGGCTCGACGTCGCCGGGTACGGCAGCGACAGCAACGTGCGCGCCGACCTCGTCGCTCTGGCCCTCCACCGCGCCGAGGCCGCCGGTCTCGCGGTCGAGCTGCGGCAGGTGTGGATCATCGGTGACACCCGGCGTGACCTCGCCTGCGCGCAGGCCAACGGGGTGCGCTGCGCCCTGGTCGCAACGGGGACGACGCCGGTCGACGTGCTCGCCGCGCTGGGACCGGATGTCGCGCTCGAGTCGCTCGCCGAGCCGGCGTCGCGCGCCGAGCTCCTGGACGCGGTGGCGCGATCGGCAAGCGGACATGATCCGACCGAGGTGTCCTCGGCCAGTCGATGACCGGTCGGCGCGCTACGCTGCCGAGCGGCGAAGGGGAGTAGCTCCACGCCGGGAGATCGACACGCTGGGTGATGAGCCCCGGTCCCCGGATCTGCGCAGGCAGGTGAGCAAGACCTTCGGCCAGGCAATCCACACGGATCGCCCGGTCGAGGCACTCCTGTTCCCCGTCCGGGCCTCATCGAGGAGGCACACCATGCAGGCCCAGATCGAACCGGACGAGCACGTCCTCCGGCCCGTCGGCGAGGACGTCCACGTCGGCGAGGACGTCGTCGTGGGGGACGACCGATGAGCACCCTCCTGCTCGCGTTCGGGGTGATCTTCGTCGCCGAGCGCGGCGACCAGAGCCAGGTGCTGGCGCTCGCGTTCTCGGCGCGCTCCCGGCCGGTGCCGATCCTG
>JAODBQ010000304.1 GCA_025464045.1 Ilumatobacteraceae bacterium | reverse complement strand
CGCAGCCGTGGTGGCCGTCGCTGCGGCGGTGGTTGCGGTGGTGGACGCGGACTTCTTGTCCGAACCACACCCCAACAGCACCAGTCCCGCGACGACCACCGCTGCAGACGCTGACCGTCCGCGGCGACGGCGTGTGCGCGTCCCCATCTCATGCGTAGAACGCATCGAATGACCCCCTCGGTCGACTTCTTGTTGCACCGACCGGGCGGACGCCGCGGTCGGACCCTTCCCCTGTGACGCGTGGCACCCTAGCCGACGCTAGGGATGGCGAACAATCGAGCAGACCTAGTGTCCGGGAGATCAAGACGTCAGCACGAACCCCTTGTAGCCGTTGGCAACGACGTCGTCGCACTCCTCGCGGTACACGCCCACACCACCGATGTAGGGCATGAACACCCGCGGCTTGCCCGGCACGTTGGCGCCCATGTACCACGAGTTCGCCGACGGGTAGAGCGTCGCGTTCGCGGCCTCGTTGACGTGCTCGACCCACGCGTCCTCGGCGTCGCGCGTCGGCTCGATGGCCGCCACCTGGTGGTCGCGGGCGTAGGCCATGCAGTCCGACACCCATTCGACGTGCTGCTCGATCGAGATCATCATGTTGCTCATCACCGACGGGCTGCCGGGGCCGGTGATCATGAACAGGTTCGGGAACCCCTCCGACGCGAGGCCGAGGTACGTCCGTGGGCCGGCCGCCCACTTCTCGCGCAGTGAGACACCGTGCCGACCGCGGATGTCGGGCCCGAGCAACGGGCCGGTCATCGCGTCGAAACCGGTGGCGAAGACCAGGGCGTCGAACTCGAAGTCCTCGTCCACGGTGCGCAGTCCGTGCGGCATGATCTCGGCGATCGGGGAGGCGAGCACATCGACGAGCCGCACGTTGTCGCGGTTGAACGTGTCGTAGTAGCCGGTGTCGAGGCACGGCCGCTTGGTGCCGAGCGGATGGTTCTTCGGCGCGAGCAGCTCGGCCACCGCTGGATCCTTGACGATCGACTTGATCTTCTGGCGCACGAACTCTGCGGCTGTGTCGTTGGCCGCCTTGTCGACCAGCAGATCGTTGTACGCGAGCAGCATCCCGACGAGGCTGCCCGCCTCCCAACCGTCCTCGTAGCGCTTCGAGCGGTCCTCCGCGTCGACCTCCAGCGCGGACCGCTCGGGCAGCTCGTTCGGCACGCCGAACCCGGACGTCCTGGCCTGCTCGCGCCACTCCGGGTAGATCGCCTTCAGCTGTGCGTACTGCTCCTCGTCGAGCGGGGCGTTCTTCGCCGGCATGCTGAAGTTGGGGGTGCGCTGGAAGACGGTGAGGTGCGCCGCCTGCTGGGCGATGATCGGGATCGATTGGATGGCCGACGAGCCGGTGCCGATGATGCCGACCCGCTTGCCGGTGAAGTCGACGCCCTCGTGCGGCCAGTGACCGGTGTGGTACCACGGTCCCTGGAAGGTCTCGATGCCGGGCACCTCCGGCGTCTTCGACGTGGACAGGCAGCCGACGGCCATCACACAGAACTGGGCCGACACGCGGTCACCCTGGTCGGTGTCGATCGCCCAGCGCTTGGTGGTGTCGTCGTACAGCGCCCGCGTCACGCGAGTGCCGAAGCGGATCGCGGACCGCAGGCCGAACCGGTCGGCGACGTGGTTGGCGTAGCGGAGGATCTCCGGCTGGGTCGCGTACCGCTCGCTCCACGTCCACTCCTGCTCGAGGTCCTTGTCGAACGAGTACGAGTAGTTGATGCTCTCCACGTCGCAGCGCGCGCCGGGGTAGCGGTTCCAGTACCACGTGCCACCGAGGTCGGTCCCGGCCTCGAAGACCTGCACCGAGAACCCCGACTGACGGAGGCGGTGGACCATGTACAGACCGGCGAAGCCGGCCCCGACGACGACCACGTCAACGGTGTCGGCGACGGGATGGACGTCGGCGGCGTTGGCGGCGTTGGCGGCGTTGGCGGGCGCAGCGTTGGCGGGCGTGGCGGTGGACGGCGAATCGGTCATGCGGATCTTGCCTTTCGTTCAGACGGAGCGCGTGCGCTGCGAGCTCGTGATGGCGGCCGCGATCTGGTCGATCGCGTCCTCGTGGCCGGGCACCATCAGCAGGGTGAAGAACCCGTGCATCTGGCCGGGGTAGCGCATCTGCTCGACGGGCACGCCCGCCTCGCGCAGCCGGTCGGCGTATGCCTCGCCCTCGTCGCGCAGCACGTCGTGCTCCGCGGTGATCACGAGTGCCGGCGGCAGGCCGGAGAGATCGTCGGCACGCAGCGGCGACGCCTTCGGCTCGCGGCGCCGTGCCGCGTCGGGCGCGTAGTGGTCCCAGAACCAGATCATGCTGGCACGATCGAGAATCAGCTGGTTCTCCGGGTCGGAGTACGTCGAGTTGTCGAAGTCGGCATCGGTGACCGGGTAGACGAGCACCTGGAAGGCGATCGGCGGTCCGTCCTCGTCGCGGCTGCGCTGCGCGGTGACGGCCGCCAGGTTGCCTCCCGCGCTGTCGCCGGCGACGATCAACGGCGCCCCGGGTCCCGCCAGCGACTCGAGGTGCTCCTGCACCCACAGCAGCGCCGTGTAGGCGTCGTCGGCAGCCGTCGGGTAGCGGTGCTCGGGTGCCAGCCGGTAGTCGACCAGGACGACGGTGCATCCGGTGCGGTCGGCCAGCTTGCGACCGAGCGTCTCGTACTCCGGCAAGGCGCCGATCACCCATCCGCCGCCGTGGTAGTACACGAGCACGCCCTTGGGGTCCGCCGATGGCACGAGCACCCGCGCCGCGATCGTCGAGCCGTCGTCGGTGGTGATCGTGTGATCCTCGCTGCGCGCCATCTCCGGTCCGGTGCCGAACAGCTCGACCATCCCGGCGACCATCGCGCGCACCTCCTCCGGCGTGCTCTCGGCGATCCCCTTCGCCCCCGACGCAGCCATCTGCGCGAGAAACTCGCCGTTCGCTTCGTTCAGCATCCTCGACCCCCGAACCAGTCCCCGGAAGCCACGACACGACGGCCTGGATCCCCCGATCCGGCCACGCGACTTCGCAACGACTGTAGTGCCATTCGATTTGGTTGTCCACGGGTCGGCCCACCGAGACGGGACGTCGTCGACCGTGCCACATTGGCCGCCGTGGGCCGCCGTTGTCACCTGACTCATGCGTGCGCAGCATCGCTGCGGGCGGGCAGCGGAGGCAACGGTTGGAGGCGGGCGCCGTGCTCGATCGGTTGACATTGGCCACCCAGAACTGGGCCGACCACGGCTGGGAGCAGCTGAGCCACTTCGGCGCGTCGTTCTCCGTCGTGCGTGCCGACGGAGTGATCAACACCACCAACGACACCGTGCTGGAGCCGCGCCGGCTCACCCGCTCCCGACACGAGGCGTTGGCGCTGCTGTTCTTCTCCCAGCACGGCGAGCTGCCGATGCGGTCGTTGAGCACACGGCTGATGGTCCATCCGACGAGCGTCACCGGGATCGTCGACACCCTCGAACGGCTGGGCTACGCGGAACGCGCACCGCACCCGACGGATCGCCGCGCCGTGCTCGCGCGCATCACGGCGGACGGGCGACGGGCGATGCGCGACTCGAACGAGGAGCTCGTCGACGTGCGCTTCGGGCTCGGGATGCTCGGCGAGGCACAAGCCGAGCAGCTGTTCACGCTGCTCAAGCGAGTACGTGACGCCGACGTCGAGAGCGGGCCGGTGGGTGCACGCGATCGCATCATCGCCGCCGCACACAACTGGCGGCGCCACGGCTGGGCCGTCGGTCCGCACTTCACCGCAGCCGTGTCGATCTACCGCGCGGCCGGGCTGATCCGTCGCACGAACAACGTCGTGCTCGCCAGGCACCACCTCACCACCGCGCGCCACGAGCTGCTCGCGCTGCTGTTCTTCTCCGGCAAGGGTCGGCTGCCGATGGGCAAGCTCAGCGAGCTGCTGGACGTCCACCCGACCAGCGTCACGAGCACGGTGAGCACGCTCGAGCAGCTCGGCCTCGTCCAGCGCGAGCGCGACGCCGCCGATCGGCGCACGACCCTGGCGCGGATCACGGCGAAGGGGCGGCGCGCGATCAGGGACTCGAACGACCTGATGAGCTCCGACCAGTACGGCCTGTCCGTGCTCACCACGGTCCAGGCCGTGCGGTTGGTCGCGTTGTTGCGTTCGGTGCGCCTTCCGGACGGTGAGCTCGGCGGTCGCAGCCGGTGACGTCGACGCCAACGGCGAGCCCTGCGGGAGGATCGCCACGAGACCACCGACGCCTCCCGACCCGGACGACGGCACGCATCGTTGCCGGTTCCGCGATCACAGTCGGTCGGCGCGCGACAAGCCCCTGGCCACCGGCACCGCAGCGGAGTACCGTGTGACCGGCGTCTCACCGATGCCACGTGCTGGGGCGGGGGCCCCGGCACCGTGAAAGGTCTGGTCGAACCATGCGAATGAAGGCTGCGGTCCTCTGGGAACCGAAGACGGATTGGAGCGTCGAGGAGGTCGAGCTCGATCCACCGAAGGCGGGGGAGGTGCTCGTCAAGCTCGTCGGTTCCGGGCTGTGCCACTCCGACGAGCACCTCCTCACCGGCGACCTCGCGCTGCCGGAGGAGACCCAGCAGGAGCTCGGCATGAAGCAGTTCCCGCTGATCGGCGGTCACGAGGGAGCGGGCGAGGTGATGGAGGTCGGACCGGGGGTCACCAACCTCAAGGTCGGCGACCACATCGTGTTCGGGTTCATCCCGTCGTGCGG
>JAODBQ010000261.1 GCA_025464045.1 Ilumatobacteraceae bacterium | reverse complement strand
CGTGCAGCGCAAGCTGATGGTGGGAGCGTCCGACGACCCGATGGAGCTCGAGGCCGACCGCACCGCCGATGCCGTCGTCCGTGCGCTCGCGGGGGCGCGCCCGCCGACGCCGCCCGCCGGCTCCGGTGAACCCGTGGGTCGGGTACGGCGCTTCACGGGGCGGTTCGGTGCCGAGGGCGGCAGCGTGGAGGGCGGCACCGTCGACGAGGGCACCGAACGCCGTCTCGCCGCAGGATCCGGTGGGCGCCCGATGGCTCCCGTGGTCCGCCGATCGATGGAGCACGCGTTCGGTGGAGCGGACTTCGCCTCCGTGCGCATCCACACGGGGCCGGACGCGTCCGAGCTCAGCGGGCGACTCCAGGCGCGTGCGTTCACGTCCGGTCGCGACGTCTGGTTCCGCGACGGGATGCCCGACGTGGCACAGCCCGAGGGCCAGCGCCTCGTGGCTCACGAGCTGACGCACGTGATCCAGCAAGGAGGCGCTGTGGTGCGGCGCGAGCTCGACATCTCGCGCGGTGCGCAGGGGATCCAGCGCCAGATCGACGACCCGAGCGAGCTTGCCGCGCTGGACGAGCGCCTGCGCGGCGAGTGCCTGTCGATGGGTCTGCCGCCGGACGACGAGCAGGTCCGCCAGGCGCGCCAGGAGATCATCGACGAGTACGACAACGGCGACCTGGGTGTCGCCGGGATCTTCCTGACGATGAAGTTGATGGCCGTGATGCAGTCGGGGCTGACGACGCTCTCCAAGGACGTCGAGTCGGCCGCGACCAAGCCCGAGGCGCTCGAGAAGAACCGCGACGAGCGGGCGCGCGTGCGTCAGCTGATCGCCACGGGCCTGGCCAGCACACCCGCCAACGACGACGAGATGCGTTGGAAGAACACGTGCGAGTGGATCACCAACCGTGCGGGCGGGACGCTCGTCTACGTGCTCACCCTGGCGCACGACTCGGTGCAGCGCGGCAACCTGCCGCCCGGTCTCGGTTGGTACTTCCCCGACGACGACGACGCCACCTCCGGCGACATCTACTCGACCAAGGACGCGACCTACTCCGACACGTTGGGCGACATGACGAACCTCGCGGCAGGCGAGACGACGGCGACAGAGGCCGGCACGATGGAGGGCAGGATCATCTTCTACGGATCCGACCGGTTCTCCGACGAGAAGATCCAGCAGATCCTCGTCCACGAGGTGCAGCACGTCGCCGACAAGTCGGCCGACGAGGTGAGCGATTGGAAGACGAACGTCCCCGAGCAGTGCATGGCCCGGTACAAGACCGAGTTCCGCGCCCACTGGTACGAGCGCACGTTCGACCGGTTCAGCAGCACCGACAAAATCGTCGAGCTCGGGTACGAGTGGACACCTCGCCAGTACAAGATCTTCACCCAGATCTACGGCCTGTACGACCACACGCGGCTGGCGTGGGACTTCAGCAACGTGAACGATGCGGAGATGAAGGCCTACGAGAAGGTCGTGCAGGGCCAGCCCGCGCCGCTACCGGCCGGGCAGTACGCGAACGATCAGGTGGGTGACCCGAAGCTCGACCTGGTCGACCAGTTCAGGTTCGCGATCGTCTCCTACAACGATCCCGACCAGGACGGCGCGAACAAGTTCAACTCGCCGCGGATCAACGCCTTCTACGACCTGCTGCGCACCGGTGCGGCCGACGACGTCATCACCGCGAGCTGGATCACGCTGCTCCCCGAGGAGCGCGCGTTCGTGCGTCAGTCGAAGGGCTACGAGCTGTACGGGACGATCATCCAGGCGCTCCCCTGAGGGACCGCCTGGACGCTCGCGAGGCGCTCGCGAGGGCCTGGACATGGACGTTCGAGGAGCTGCGGCGGCGGATTCTTGCCGACGGCAAGTATTTCCTGCAAACGTGACGCTCGACACCCCCTCCTCCGCCACGCATGGTTATGGTGGCCGCCGTGGGGATGCCGGGGGCGGGAACGCGGGGATCGACGACGGCGCTGCGAGAGCCGCCCGACGCGGACGAAGGTCCGCTGCTCGAGGTGACCGATCTGAGGACGCACTTCCTCACGCCGCGGGGTCGGGTGCGTGCCGTCGACGGGGTCAGCCTCACGCTCTCGCGGGGCACGACGCTCGGCGTGGTGGGCGAATCGGGTTCGGGCAAGACGATCCTCGCCCGGTCGATCATGAACCTCCTGCCGCGGGAGAACGTCCGGCGTTCGGGTCGTGTCGTGTTCATGGGACGAGACCTGATCGAGCTCAGCGACCGTGAGATGCGGCGGATCTGTGGGGCCGAGATGGCCATGGTCTTCCAGGATCCGATGAGCTCGCTCAACCCGGTGATGACGATCGGCAAGCAGATCACCGAGTCGCTGCGATTGCACCTCAAGATGAGCCGCCACCAGGCCAACGACAGCGCCGTCGAGATGCTCCGCGCGGTCAACATCCCCGAGCCCGGGCGACGCTTCGCCGAGTATCCGCACCAGCTGTCGGGCGGCATGCGGCAGCGGGTGATGATCGCCCTCGCCCTGGCGTGCGGCCCGCGGTTGCTGTTCGCCGACGAGCCGACCACGGCGCTCGACGTGACGGTGCAGGCGGAGATCCTCAACCTGCTCGGCGACAACCAACGCGACCGGTTCATGACGATGGTGCTCGTCACCCACGACCTCGGTGTCGTCGCCGGTCGCACCGACGAGATCGCGGTGATGTACGCCGGCAAGATCGTCGAGCAGGCCGAGACGCCGGTGCTGTTCTCGGCGATGCGCCACCCGTACACCGAGGCGCTGCTGCGCTCGATCCCGCGCGTCGAGGATCCCAGCCACACTCGGCTGCGGGTGATCATCGGCCGTCCGCCGAACCTGCTCGCGCCGCCGCCAGGCTGCT
>JAODBQ010000244.1 GCA_025464045.1 Ilumatobacteraceae bacterium | reverse complement strand
TCGCCGTGCTGAACGACGGGCGCTACGGCCACGGGCTGCTGGGCGAGGGCGTGCGCGTCTCCCTGCTGCGGGCCGCGAAGTACCCGGACCCCACCGCCGACCACGGCCGCCACCGCGTCACGATCAGCGTCCTGCCGCACGGCTCCGGTCTGCACGAGGTGATCCACGAGGCGGCGGCCCTGAACCTGCCGCTGCGGCTGTTCACGGACGGCGAGGATGCTGGTGAGGCGGAGTTCGAGAAGGTGCCGGTGGCGATCGATCATCCCGGAGTGGAGGTCAGCGCGGTGAAGCGTGCGGACGACGACAGTGGCGACCTCGTGGTGCGCCTCGCCGAGATGTGCGGCGATCGTTCGGCGGTCACGGTGCGCACGCCGAGGCCGGTTCTCGCAGCGTCGCGCTGCAACCTGCTCGAGGAGCTGGAGACGTCGCTCGACGTCGCCGACGGTCTCGTCACCCTGGCCATGCGTCCGTTCGAGCTGATCACCCTGCGCCTGACGACCTGACGCCGCGCTTGACGGTTGACGGTTGACGGTTGACGGTTGGCGTGTGGGGTCCGCGGACCGGGCGTCAGCCGGGAACGCCGCCGAGGTGGCGCAGGGCCATCGCCGCGTAGATGGCAGTGCCGTCGACCATCGCCGATTCGTCGAACAGCACCCGGTTGGAGTGGTTCGGCGCCGCGGTCGCGAGGTCCTTGCCGTCGGGTGTGCCGCCGAGGAACATCATCGTGCCGGGCACCTCGTTGAGGACGTAGCTGAAGTCCTCGGCGCCCATCACCGGGTTCGGCAGGCGCAGCACGCGGTCGGCACCGATGATCTCCGACGCGACCCCGCTGGCGAACGTCGCGAAGGTGTCACTGTTGACGGTGACCGGGTAGCCGGGGATGACGTCGACGGTGACGTCGGTGCCGTGTGCCGCGGCGACGCCCTCGGCGACGCGGCGGATGCCGTCGTGCACCTTGGCCCTGGTCCGCTCGCTGACGGCACGGACCGTGCCCTCGATCTCGGCGAACTCGGGGATCACGTTGTTGGTGGTGCCCGCCGTGATGCGTGCGACGGTGACGACCGCTGGGTCGAACACGTCGATGCTGCGGGTGATCATCGTCTGCAGCGCCTGCACGATCTCGCACGCGACCGGGATCGGGTCGAGGGCGCGGTGGGGCTCGCTGGCGTGGCCGCCGCGGCCGGTGACCGTGATCGCCAGGCGATCGGCCGAGGCCATGATCGCGCCCTGCCGAGTGCCGACCCAGCCACTCGGCATCGACGATGTGATGTGCAGCGCGAACGCACCGGTGACCGGCGACGCCGAACCGTCCGGGCGGGGACCCATGTCGAGCAGCCCCTCGTCGAGCATGAACCGCGCGCCGGCGAAGCCCTCCTCGCCCGGCTGGAACATGAACAGCACCCGACCGGGGATCTCGGACCGCCGTGCGCTGAGCAACTTCGCCGCACCGACCAGCATCGACGTGTGCGTGTCGTGCCCGCACGCGTGCATCTGCCCCTCGACGCGGGACGCGAACTCCAAGCCGGTGGCCTCGGGCATCGGCAGCGCGTCCATGTCGCCCCGCAGCAGCACGGTCGGACCGGGCTTGCCGCCGTCGAGGACCGCGGCGATGCCACTCGTCGTCTCGTGGAGGGTGAGGTCGAGCGGGAGCCCCTCCAGCGCGGCGAGCACGTGCTCACGGGTGATCGGCAGGTCGTTGCCGACCTCCGGCCAGGAGTGCAGGGCACGTCGCAGCCTGACCATCTCGCCGAGGAGGTCTTGGGCTTCATCGCGGAGCGTGTCCAGTTCCATGCGACGATGCTAGGCACAGTGCCGTGAGGGGTCCGGGCGGCAACGGGGGCGACATCGGTGGCGAGTTCGTCGATGGAGTCGGCGACGAGCTCGTCGATGTCATCGACGCCGACGACCACGTGATCGCCACCGTCACGCGGCGACAGATGCGCGCCGAGCGGCTGCTGCACCGCTCGGTCGGGGTTGCGGTGATGTCGGACGACGGCCGGTTGCTCGTCCATCGACGCAGCACCGCGAAGGACGTCTGGCCGGGCCGCTGGGACATCGCCGTCGGCGGCGTGGTCGTTGCCGGCGAGACCTACGAGCAGGCGGCGGTGCGCGAGCTCGGCGAGGAGGTCGGCATCGGCGGCGTCGTGCCCCGCCCGATCGGTGGCGGCACGTTCGTCGACGACGACGTCGCGACCATCGCGCGGTGCTACCTGGTGATCCACGACGGCCCGTTCAGCTTCGACGACGGCGAGGTCGTGGAGGTCCGTTGGGTCGACCGCGCCGCCCTCGTCGCACTGCGCGCCGAGGCGACGTTCGTCCCCGACAGCCTTGCAATCCTGCTCCCCCTCCTCGACCTCAGCTGACCCGAGCCACGGTCGTCAGTCCGAGCTGTCAGTCCGAGTCGCTCGCCGGTGGTCCGAGTCGTTGGAGCGGGCGCGAGTCGTTGGGTGTGGTTCCCTCGGTCCAGCGACTCGGGCCGTGTCCAGCGACTCGGACGACGGGCCAGCGACTCGGACGACATGCGGGGATTGCCGGTGGGGGGCGGTGGGTGTCGTCAGTGTCGGTGATGGCGCGCCGCACCGGCGCGCCGAGGAGGATTCAGCAGCGATGAGCAACATGTACGGGGCCAACCCCGAGCAGCTCGCCTCACTCGGTCGGGCGTTGAAGAACCAGATGGCGAGCATCGACGCGGTGGTCGGCACCGTCGGATCCGCCCTCGGCGGCACGGTCTGGGAGGGGCCGGCTCGGCAGCAGTTCGAGAACGACTGGAACACGGTCTTCCGGAGCACGTTGCACCGGCTCAACGAGGCCTTCGACAAGGCCGGGACGGACTGCATCAACCGCAGCACCGAGCTGCAGCGGGTGATGGGCTGAGGTCGGTCCGGCCTGGTTCGGGCGCCGGTCGGCGGGCGCCGAGCCTGCCTCCGTAGGGCGTCGCTACAGTCTGCGGGGTGCTGCTGATCGAGTTCACCATCGAGCCGTTCGTGGAGGGCCAACCCGGCCCGCACGTGACGACTGCGGTGGCGGCTGCGCAGGAGCTGGGGGCCACCGTGGAGTTCGGTCCGTTCGGTTCGAGCTGCACCACGTCGCTCGAGCACGCGCCACACGTCGTCGCCGCCGTGCTCGAGGCGGCGTTCGCGCACGGCGCCACCCACGTCAGCCTGCATGCCGAACGCCTGGCGCCGGCATGACCAAGCTGCCGCGTCATCCGTTGGTCCTCGCCGTGCGGCCGGTGGTCGAGGCCCTCGGGGCGACGCTCGTCGCCACCGAGGATCGCGAGCCCGGTGACCTGCCGTTGCGGTGGGAGGGCCAGGTGATCGCCGCGGTCCGCATGGCACCGTTGCACGGCGCGCTCGACCGGCTGATCGACCAGGTCGAGCGCGAGGTCGGGGCGCCCCTGCCCAGCCTCAGTCGAGAGGAGAAGCAACGTGCGATCCGCCTGCTCGACGAGCGCGGTGCGTTCATCCTGCGCCGTGCCGTCGAAGACGTTGCAGATGCAATGAGCGTCAGTCGGATCACCGTCTACAACTACCTGAACGCGTTGCACCGCTGATGCGTCGCTTCGACGTGATCGGCTTCGACGCCGACGACACGCTGTGGAAGAGCGAAGACGGGTTCCGCGCCAACGAGCTCCGCTTCGTCGAGCTGGTCCAGCCGTACACGCCTGCGGGGGTGGACGTGAAGGCAGCGCTCACCGCGACCGAGCGCAAGAACCTCGGCGCCTTCGGCTACGGCGTCAAGGCGTTCGGGCTGTCCATGGTCGAGTGCGCGATCGCGATCACCGAGGGCGCGGTGCCGACGGCGGTGATCAGCGAGCTCGTCGAGCGGGCGCGTGATCAGCTGCAGGAACCGGTGCGGTTGCTGGCCGACGTGCCCGACGTGCTCGGTCAGGTCGGCAAGCACTACCGGTTGGTGCTGATCACCAAGGGCGATCTGATCCACCAGACCCACAAGGTGGAGATGAGCGGCCTCGCCCACCACTTCGAGCACATCGAGATCGTGTTGGAGAAGGATCCGCCCACGTATGCGCGGCTGTTGGAGCGCTTCGAGGTCGAGCCGGAGCGGTTCTGCATGGTCGGCAACAGCGTCCGCAGCGACATCCTGCCGGTGATGTCGCTCGGCGGGCACGGCGTCCACGTGCCGTACGAGCTGCTCTGGGAGCTGGAGCACATCGACCACGACGAGCAGCTCACCGAGCTGACGAGGCTGGGCGAGCTCACCGACTGGTTGGCCGAGCACGATCCCGGCGCGTTCAGGACCTGACGGAACCCCGCCGGCCGTCGGCCTGCTCCGGGGTGGTCCGACGCGTCAGAGGCGGCGCAGGGCGACGTCGGTGACGCGGTGGTCGAAGCCCTTGCGCACGAGCAGACCCGCACGCGGCTTGGTCGGTTCGATGTTCTCGCGCAGGTTCTTGCCGTTGATCTCGCGCCAGATGCCCCTGGCGATCTGGATCGCCTGGTCCTCGTCGAGCGCGGCGTAGTGGCGGAAGAAGCTGTCGGGGTTCTGGAACACGGTCTCGCGCAACCGCAGGAACCGCTGCACGTACCACTCCTGGATGTCGGCCTCGGCGGCATCGATGTAGATGCTGAAGTCGAAGTAGTCGCTGACGAACTCGCTCGCGCTCTCCAGGGCGCCGACCTGCAGCACGTTGAGGCCCTCGAGGATGACGATGTCCGGCTGCTCGACCACCACCGACTCGCCGGCCACGATGTCGTAGACGACGTGGCTGTAGACGGGCGCCTCCACCTGCGGTACGCCGCTCTTGACGTCGCGCAGGAACTGGAGCAGGCGGCGGGTGTCGTAGCTCTCCGGGAAGCCCTTGCGGTTCATGATCCCGCGGTCGTCGAGGACCTTGTTCGGGAAGAGGAACCCGTCCGTCGTGACGAGGTCGACCTTCGGGTGGTCGGGCCAGCGCGCCAGCAACGCCTGGAGGATGCGGGCGAACGTGCTCTTGCCGACGGCCACGCTCCCGGCCACCCCGATCACGTACGGCACCTTCGCCGCGAGCGTGCCGAGGAACGCCGCGGAGAGCCGGTGCAGGTTCTGCGCCGCGGACACGTAGAGGTTGAGCAGCCGGGTGAGCGGCAGGTAGACCGCGGTGACCTCGTCCAGGTCGATGTACTCGTTGATGCCCCGGAGCGAGGCGAGCTCGGCCTCGCGCAAGGTGAGAGGCGTTGCCGCACGCAGTGCCGCCCACTCCGGACGATCGAACACGAGGTAGCGGCCAGCCGCGTCGGTCACGAGTACGGACCCTACGCTCGGCGCGTGCCGGTCTCACAACGTAAGCAGCTCGGGGCCTGGTACACGCCGCCCGCCCTCGTGGCTGCCGTCGTCACCGCACTCGACGTGCCCGCGGTGCTCGCCGCGTGCGGTCGGCGACCGATCCGGGTCCTCGATCCGGCATGTGGCGACGGACGGTTCCTCCACGCGGTCGGTGCTGCCGTCGCCGGGTTGGGTGGACGCGTCGAGCTGACCGGCGTCGATGTCGACCCGGACGTGTTCGCGTGCGGCGTCGTAGGTCGCGACGGCCGCTCCACTCGTGGCGATCGCGCCACCTGGCTGTGCGGTGACGCGCTGGCGATGACGTGGGAACCCGGTTCGTTCGACGTGGTGGTCGGCAACCCGCCGTTCCTCAACCAGCTCGCCACCGCGACCACCCGCGGCGGGAGCTCCCGCTTCGGTGGTGGGCCGTACGCCGACGTCGCCGCCGAGTTCCTGGCGATGGCCGCGCAGGTCGTCGCGGCGGGTGGACGCATCGGCCTCGTGCTCCCGCAGTCGCTGCTCAGTGCACGCGACGCGGCGCCGATCCGCGCCGACGTCGACCGGCGTGCAGCGCTGCGCTGGGTGTGGTGGTCGTCGTCGCCCGTGTTCGACGCAGCCGTGCGCACATGGGCCGCGGTGTGGGAGGCGGGAGGCGATCCCGCGCCGGTCGCCCGCGTCGTCGGCCCGTCGTTCACCCCGGCGCCGGCAGTCCTCGGTCCTGTGTCGGCGCGGGGCTCGTGGTCGACCCTGATCAGCAGCGTGGTGCGCCCCGAATGCGATCCGGGGCAGCCCGTGCTGGGATCGATCGCCTCGTTCCTCGTCGACTTCCGGGACACCTACTACGGTCTCGTCGGCGCCGTGCACGACAGCCCGACCGGCCCCGCCGACGCTGCTGCTCCCGGTGTTCGTGCCGGCGCGGGCAGCGTCGATGGGCCGCCGCTGATCACCAGCGGGCTCATCGAACCGGGACGCTGCCTGTGGGGGGTGCGGCCGGCCCGGTTCGCGAAGCAGCGCTTCGCTGCGCCGCGCGTCGACCTCGAACGGCTCACCCCGGCGATGCGCCGCTGGGCGGACCTGCGCCTGGTGCCGAAGATCCTGATCGCCAACCAGACGCGCACGATCGAGGCCGTCCACGATCCCGACGGCTCCTGGCTGCCCGGCGTGCCGGTGATCACGTGTGTGACGGCCGAGCCCGAGCAGGTGCTGGCGGTGCTGGCCAGCGACGCGGCGACGCGCTGGGTCCAGTACCACGCCGCGGGGAGCGGCCTGAGCGCCGAGACCGTGCGGCTGACCCCCTCCCTGCTCGCCTCGATCCCCCTCCCGCCCTGAGGGGTCCAGGGGGTTGCGTCGCGGCGCGCCGTCCTTGGCGGAGTGGGCGCGGAACCTGCGGCATGTCGCAGAACTCGCGCCCAACCAGCCCGGGTGGGCGCGGGGTGTGCGAGATGTGGGTCAGGCGGGTTGGTCGACGGGGTGCGGGCGGGGGTGGGTCCAGGCGCGGGAGGACCAGCGGCGGTGGTTGACGATCGCGCGCATCACCATCCAGCTCAGCTGCGCTCCCCACAGGCCGA
>JAODBQ010000238.1 GCA_025464045.1 Ilumatobacteraceae bacterium | reverse complement strand
GGGCGAGGCGCATCCCGTTGCCGACGGGCATCAGGCGGTCCTGGTCACCGTGGACGACGACTGTCGGACAGGCGCTCGCACGCAGGCGTCCGGGGCCGTACCAGGCCGCGATGGCGCGCATCTGGGTGTTGACCGCCGCGGCCGGCGTCATCCGCGCGACGACCTGGCCGACGAGCTCGTCGACGAGCTCCGGATGGGTCTCGCCGAAGCCAGGGGCGCAGAACGAGGTCCACAGCGTGCCGATCGTGTGCTCCAGCGTCTCTCCCGGCTGTCGCTCGGCGAACACCCGGCGCAGCACCGCCGGCGCCGCCGGCAGGTGTGCCGGGCCGGGAGGTCGGGTGCCGGCGAGCACCAGCCCACTGACCAGCGCAGGGTGGCGCAGTGCCAGCTCCTGGGCGATCATCCCGCCCATCGACACGCCGACCACCACGGCGCGCACCGCGCCGGCGGCGTGCAGGACGGCTGCCGCGTCGTCGGCCATCGCGCGGATCGTGTACGGCGCAGGAGCCGTGCGCGAGTACCCGGTGCCGCGGTTGTCGACGCGCAACACGCGACGCGTCGCCTCGAGCCGGCCCACGAACGCTGCCGGCCACATCAGCCCGGACGCCGTCCAACCGTTGATCAGCAGGATCGTCGGTGCCGTCGCCGCGCCACGGCCGCCCTCGTGCCACCACACCGCCGGCGCACCGGGCAGCGCTGCACGCGCCGGATCGAGCGCACGGCGATCGGCCATCTCGCGGGCCCGTCGCCGCTGACGGGTCGTCGTCGGGCCGCCCACCACCTGCACCACGTCCTGGCCGAGCCGCCGCTGTCCGGCGAGGAGCGACTGGGTCTCGACGAGCGATTCCATCGCCGGCGCGTACCAGCTCGAGCGCGAGAGCGCATCGGCATGGCGCATCGCCGCGCGAGTGACCACGCGGGTGAGCCGGTCGGTGGGTGTGGTCAACGCCCCGCCAGCTCGCGCTTGAGGATCTTGCCGGTGGCGTTGCGCGGCAGCTCGTCCACGAACTCGATCCGCTTGGGCACCTTGAACCTGGCCAGGCGGTCGCGCACGTACTCCTTCACGCCGGCCGCGTCGAGCGCTGCGCCCGGGCGGCGGACGACGAACGCGGCGAGCACCTGGCCGAACTCCTCGTCGGCGACGCCGACCACCGCCGCCTCGCTGATGGCCGGGTGGTGGCTGAGCAGCTCCTCGACCTCGGACGGGAACAGGTTCTCGCCGCCGGAGACGATCATGTCGTCGTCGCGACCGTCCACGTACAGGAACCCCTCGGCATCGATGTGCCCGACGTCGCCGGACGAGAGCAGGCCCTGGCGCGACTCCTTGCCGCCACCGCCGGTGTACCCCTCGAACCGCGCCGAGTTGCCGACGAAGATCCGCCCGACGCTGCCCGCCGGCACCGGCTCGCCGGCATCGTCGAGGATCGCCACGGTCGCACCCGGCGCCGGCTTGCCGACGGTGGTCGGGTGACGGCGCAGGTCGGCCGGTCCGGCGACGCTCGCCACGGCGACCTCGGTCGAGCCATAGGTGTTGTACAGCACGGGTCCGAAGCGGTCGGCCACGTCGGTCGCCAACTGGCCGCCGAGCGCGGATCCGCTCGCGGCGATCACCCGCAGTGCGGACGTGTCGGCGGCGGCGAGGAGCCGCGGTTCGACCCCGAGCAGGCGGCGCAGCATCACCGGAACCACCACGAGCACGCGTGCCCGGTGGTCCGCCACGGCCGTCAGCGTGGCCTCGGCGTCGAACCGCGGCGCCACCACCGACGTGGCACAGCGGGCGAACCCGAGCATCAGGTGGGACAGACCCCAGGCGTGGAACAGCGGCGCGGCGACGACCTGCACGTCGCGGGGGCGCAGCGGGATCCGCGCCAGGATCCCGGCCACGCCCTCGATCGCACCCGCGCCCATCCCCCGCGTTGCGCCCTTCGGACGGCCTGTGGTGCCGCTCGTGAGGATCACGACGCGGCCCTGGTGGCTGATCGGCGTCGCCCGCTCACCGCTGGTGGCCATGGCCGCCAGCTCGGAGCCGTCGATGGTGACGGTGCCCGCGGCGCAGGAGGCTGCCTGCTCGGCGAAGTCGTCGTCGTGGATGACGATCGAGATGCCCTCGGCACCGACGACGTCGGCGAGCTGCGGGCCGGCGAACCCGGTGTTGAGCAGCACCAGGTTGCTGCCGGTCTTCGAGGCGCCGACGAGCGCGTCGGTGAACCCGCGGTGGTTGCGGCACAGCACGCCGACGGTGACGTCCGGGCCGGCACCCAGCGCACGCAGCGCGTGGGCGACCCCATCGCTGCGGCGCCACAGCTCGCGATAGGTGACCACCCCGTCGTCGTCGACGATCGCGGCGCGACGCGGATCTCGCTCCGCGGCCAGCGCCAGCGCCGCCGACGTCGTGGCGCCCCAGGGCATCGCCGCAGCGACGCCGGCGAGCATCCGGTCCGGGCGCTCGAACCAGCCGATGTTGGCGCGAGCCAAGGTGCCCACCGCCATCAGTCGCTGCGCAAGAGCCATCCGCGCCGAGCGTACCCAGTGCGCAGCAGCCGCGGAGCCGGTCGGCGACGCGCGTTAGTGTCAAGGTCACCGCGACGAGTGAGGGGTCATCATGGCCGGGCCGAAGGCGCCATCCTGGAAGCAGCTGTTCGACGTCGTCGAGCGCACCATCGGCACGCGGGTCAACGAGTTCGCTCGCAGCGAGAACTATGCGATCCTCATCGGCCTGGCAGCGCGTGCGCGGCGCGAGGCGGAGCTCCGCACGGAGCGTCTGTCGCGCCAGGTGCTGCATCTCGCCAACCTCCCGGCCGGCAGCGACGTCAACCGGCTGCTCGGTCAGATCGGCAAGCTCGAACGCGAGGTGCGCGAGCTGCGCAACCAGCTCGACGACGCCGAGCCGTCGCCTCCCGTGCGGCTCGCCGCGCGTCCCGCGCGGTCTGGCGTGGCGAAGGCATCGACGGTCTCGACGGCGGCAACTCCGACCAAGCGCACCGGCAGAGGCGCGCGAAAGGTGGCATCACATGGCGTCGTCCGTCAGTCCCGCAGCCCTGCTCGACAGGATCCGGCGTGATCTCGAGCGATCGGCGTTGCGTGTCCGCAACGGACTGAAGCACGTCGCCGGGGTCGGCACGCCGGAGGTGGGCTGCACGGCCAAGGAGGAGGTGTGGGCCCGCGACAAGTGCCGGCTCAACCACTACCTCAGCGACACCCCCAAGCGCACGCCGCCGGTGCTGCTGGTGATGAGCCTCGTCAGCAAGGGCTACATCCTCGACCTGCGCCCCGGCAACAGCTTCATCGAGGCGTTGATGGCGCAAGGCCTCGACGTCTACGCGCTGGACTGGGGCGTTCCCGACACCGCCGACGCCGAGAACTCGTTCGAGACCTACTGCGACCAGTACCTGCCGCTGGCCGCCAAGGAGGTGCTGCGCCACAGCGGCGCCGAGGAGCTGATCGTCTACGGGTACTGCTTCGGCGCCGTCCTGTCGCTGCTGTTCGTCGGTGGACATCCCGAGCTGCCGATCCGTGCGCTCGGGATCATGGCCACCCCGATCGACTTCTCGCTCCTCGGCTCGACGAACACCCTGTTCGCGGCCGGACGCATCTCCCCCGCCGACCTCGTCGACGAGACCGGCAACGTGCCGGCCAACCTCGTGCTCGACGGTCTGCGCACGCGCAACATCACCGGCGACCTCGTCGGCTACGCGAACCTGCTCAACCGGCTCGACGACAGTGAGTACATCGCGGCTCACCAGGCGTTGATCGGCTGGTCGCAGGACCACATCCCCTTCGCGGGTGCATGCTTCCGTCAGACCGTCGAGTGGTTCATGCAGGACAACCGGCTCGTGAAGGGCACGATCGAGATGGGCGGGCGCACCGTCGACCTGCGTTCGATCACCTGTCCGACGCTGAGCGTGATCGGCGAGGCCGATCACCTCATCCCGCCGGACTCGACGAAGCCGATCTACGACGTGCTGCCCGAGATGGAGGAGCTCCGCTTCCGCGCCGGCCACGTCGGACTGATCGTCGGCAAGTCGGCACAGCGCCAGTCGATCCCCGCCATCGCCGCATGGCTGCTGTCACACGCCGACCCGGAGGAAGCCGTCGCATGAACATCCGACCGATCACCGTCGACGATGTCGACCGCGTCGTCGCCTTCTTCGACCGCGTCCCCGACGGCGACCGCACGTTCTTCAAGGAGCCGTTCGCCGGCGCGGACACCGTGCGCGCGTGGCTGGCCGATGGGCGCAGCACGCGCCTGCTGGCGTTCGACGGCGACGCTGCGGGAGGCGACGCGGTGATCGGGTACGCCGCGGTCGTCGCCGGCGTCGGCTGGTCGAGCCACGTCGGCGAGCTGCGCCTCGTCGTCGACCCGACTCAGCGGCGCAGGGGCATCGGCCACGCGCTGGCGAAGGCCGCGCTGGCGGCGGCGCTCGCGGCCGATCTGTCGAAGGTGGTCGTCGAGGCGATCGCCACCCAGGACGCCACGATCGCGCTGTTCGCCCAGCTCGGCTTCGTTCCGGAGGCGCTCCTCGAAGGTCACGTCCGCGACGCCGCCGGCGAGCTGCGCGACCTGATGGTGATGGCCCTCCACGGCGACGACACGTGGGCCACCCTCACCACCGTCGGTCTCGACACCACCCTCGACTGACGTGCCGGGCGCTCGGCGCATCCCGTCCGGTTGCGCGCGCTACGGCGTCGGGTGGCGGCGCACGACGGCGATCAGGTTGGAGCGCCAGCCGAGGATGCGGTGGCCGGTGACCGTCGCGTCGACGCCCGGCGGCAGCAGGGCGATGATGTCGCGCCGGCTGACGAGGTTGAGGTGGGACGTGCGTGCCCACCCGCGGAGACCGATGTGGCGCAGGATCCACTGGTGCGCGGGCTGGGGCAGCCAGTGCAGCAACGGGAGCATCGTGTGCAGCTCCAGCGGGAACCAGCGGTTCGGCGTCGTCAGGTAGCAGGCGTCGGCCACCCGCACCATCTCGGCCAGGAAGCGACGCTGGTGGGCGGGATCACCGACGTGCTCGAGCACCGCGACCGCCACCGCGACATCGAACTCGCGGTCCGCGAACGGCAGGGTGTCGCCGTCCGTGCGCACGAAGCGCACGCCCGGGAAGCGCTGCTCGATCGCGGATGCGTCCTCGAAGCTCGTGGCCACCACGTTCTGCGGCCACGGGTAGAAGCGCTCGAACGCGTTCGAGTCGGCCAGCTCAGCGTCGGGGGTGGCGCCGACGTCGACCACGCGCGACGACGCGTCCGGCTTCAGCTCGCGCATCAGCACGTCGAACATCTGCTGGCGCGCCACCAGCGAACGTCGTGCCTTCCAGCGCACGAGCGGGTTGCTGAAGCCGAAGTAGTCGACCGCCTCGGCGGTCATCGAGCGGTCGTCACGATGTGGAGGGCGACACGTCTAGAGGTACGTGCCCGGCCGATCGTTGGCCGAGTCCGGCGGGCGTTGCTGCTGCATCTGCCCCTGCAGCGCCCCCGGCGGCAGCCCGCGCATCTGCTCGAACTGCTGGCGCGCGGCGAGCTGCTGGGCGAACAACGTCGCCTGGATGCCGTGGAACAGCCCCTCCAACCAGCCCACGAGCTGTGCCTTGGCAACGCGCAGCTCGCTCTCGGACGGCACCGCCCCGTCGGGGAACGGCAAGGCGAGGTTGTGCAGCTCCTGCTGCAGATCGGGCGACATCGCGTCGGCGAGCTCGACGATCGAACGCTCGTAGATCTCCGCGAGCCGCTCCCGGCTGGCCTCGTCCAGGGAGCCGGAGCGGACCTCCTCCAGCAGCTGCTTGACCATCGACCCGATGCGCATCACCTTGCCGGGCTCGGTGATCATCTCCGTGCCGGCCTCGTCGTGACCATCGTCGGAGCCATCGGTCTGCACGAGCTCGCCGTGCTCGATGGGCATGGGGGCGGTCGCGTCGGAGGCGGCGTCGGCGGCAGGCGTGATCTGTTCGTTCGACATGCCGCTCAGTCTGCCCGCACACCGAGCAGGGGAACCAACATCTCTGCAGACGTGAGGGAACCATGCCGGCAGACGAGCGGGTACGGCCCGCTGTCGGCGGGATCGTCGAAGCTCACCGGCTCGCGCGCGACCAGCGCGACGTCGCCGAGGCGCGCGGCCACGGGCGGGCTGACGACCGGCCCGAACCAGCCCTGCTCGATGATCTCGGCGCGGCTGACCACCCAGGCCACGTCGCTGTGCGCCTCCGTGGCCGCCGCGAGCAGGTCGGCCGCTGACCCGTGGCGGGCGTGCAACCACCGGAACCGTCCCTCGCCCGACGACGACCGGGTCAGCCGCTGCACCTCGGGCGCGGGCCGCAGCGTGTTCGTGCCGACGTGCACCTGGCCGTGGTCGGCGGTGACGAGCAGCGCCGCGCCCGCCGGGAGGACGTCGACCAGGTCGGCGACGAGGCGGTCCGCGGCACGGACCTCGGCGTCGTAGAACGGTCCGAACCCGCGCTCGTGGGCGACCTTGTCGATGCCGTCGTAGTACGCGTAGACGACCCGCTCGCCGGCGCGGAGGAGCTCGCCGACGATCACCGGCAGGTTGGACATCGTGCGCCACCCGTGCGGACGCGAGCCACGCAGGTGGGCAGTGGTGAAACCGCTGCCCTCGAGCTCGCTCTTGGACACGACGGGCACGGACTGGCCGAGGAACGGCATGAACGGCTGGACCGTGGACGGCTCGTGCGCGCGGCGGGCGTCGCCAGTCGGGGTGTTCCACCGCAGGACGTTGAGGATGTCGCCACTGAGGTCGAAGCGGTACCCGATCAAGCCGTGCTCGCCGGGGGTCAGCCCGGTGGTGATCGACGTCAGCGCAGTGGCCGTGGTGGACGGCGCCACCGTGGTGATCGGCCCGCCGTTCATCGCAGCCATGGCGGGAGCGAGGTGGAGGCGGTCCTGCAGCTGCTCCCAGCCCAACCCGTCGACGACGAGCAGCACCACCTGCTCGGCCTGGCGCACGTCGACCGGGATCCAGCTGGGCATGGTGGCCCGCCTGGGGCTGAGGAGGGCCGGCGTGATGCCGCGCACGTTCGGCCCGGCGTAGTCGGGCAGGGTCGGTCGGAGTGAGATGGTGTTCACGGTGCACCGCGAGTCCAGCACCTCCACCGACCCATCGCCAACCGGCTCCCGCTCGCGGCTCCCGCCGAGAGGTTACGATGGGGCCGTGCGAGTCTCCAGCAAGGGCGATTATGCGTGTCGGGCGCTGCTCTCCCTCGCGCTGCACGACAGCGAGCGCGGCCCCACCTCGGTGCGTGACATCGCCGAGCGCACCGCGATCCCCCAGCCGTACCTGGAGCAGATCCTCCTCGCCCTGAAGGGCGCCGGGCTCGTCCGCTCGAA
>JAODBQ010000231.1 GCA_025464045.1 Ilumatobacteraceae bacterium | reverse complement strand
CCCCGCAACTCGCTGCCGAGGCGGCGCAGCTCGGCGAGGTCGTGGTCGATGCTCGTCTCCCCGGCGATCGCGGACGCCCGCTCGGCAAGCGCGCCGGCGCGCCAACGCTCGGCCGCGAGGAGCACGTCGCTCGGCCGGCCGGTGGCGAGCGCGAGGCGCAGGCCGAGAGCGGCGAGCTCGACGCCGTCGGCCGACGCCCTGGCCCGCATGTCGCTCGCGCCGAGCGCCGCACGGTGGACGTCGACCACGCGCAACCCCGCGTCGATGGCCCGCCGGGCGCTGACCGGGCGATCGTCGAGCACGTGCAGCAGCGCGGTGGCGTGCCAGGCCGCAGCGCGCGTTCGGGCTGCGGCGCGACGGTGGACGGCCGCGGCGTCCGCCAGCGCCCGCCGGGCGACGCCGCTGTCGCCGATGCGCAGCGCGAGCATCCCGAGGCGCACCTGGACCTCGGCCGCTTCGGCCTGCCAACCGAGCGATCGCAGCGTGTCGGCAGCGTGACGCAGCCGCTCCATCGCCCCGACGGGGTCGCCGCCGGCGAGTGCCATCGCGCCGACGTACTCCGCCATCGCCGCCCAGGGCGTGCGCCCGGTGTCGCGGAACAGCACCGCGGCACGGTCGGCGTTGGCCAGGGCGCGATCGTGGTCACCGAGCGTCGCCAACGAACGGGCGAGCAGCAGGCAGCCCTCCGCGAGCTGCAGCGCGTTGCCGGACGCAGCCGCATCGTCGATCAGCCGCAGGGCGATCTCCTCGGCCTCCTGGGGGAACCCGGCGGCGAGGAGCAGCGTGCACTCGTCGGAGTCCAGCGCGGCGTTGATCCGCCCCGGCGAGCCCAACCCCGCGTAGCGTCGGCGGGCCAGCGCGAAGGCGGCCAGCGCCTTCGGGACCCGGCCGAGGAGGAAGTCGAGGTAGCCGAGGTTGTGCGCGACCATCGCCACGAGCAGGTGCTGCTCGGAGCGCTCGGCCATCGCCAGCGAGCGCTCGAGGTCGCGTTGCGCCTCCCTGGTCCGACCGACCTGCAACAGGGCCACGGCGCGGTTCAGGAGGAGGCGGATCTCGCCGAGCTCGTCGCCGTCCGCGCGCAGCAGGGTGAGCGCACGCTCGAAGTCCGCGACCGCCGCGTCGGTGTCGCCGATCGTGGTGAGCAACGAGGCGCGCTGGGTGAGCAGCCGGCCGCGCCTCGCCCCGTCGACCTCGGGCTCGGCGAGGGCCAGCTGCTGGAGCGCCGCGGTCCGGTCGCCGGCGACGACCAGGGTGAACGACCAGCTCATCCGGATCTGCGCGGCCTCGCTCGGCAGCCCGGCAGCGAGGGCCAGGTCGAGCGCTGTCACGAACTCCCGCGACGCCTGTTCGAAGCGTCCGGCGTCATGGTGCAAACGCGCCAGTCCCCACCACGCGACGGCGCGCGCGTGCGCGGTGGACGACCCGTCGTCGAGCACCTCGCGCAGCGACACGTCGGCGGCCAGGGGGTCACGATGCACCTCGTCGAACGCCCGCTGGGCACGCTCGGCGCTGGTGTCGGGGGCACCGCTGTGTTCGATGAGGTCTGACATGCTGGTGGTGATCTGCCCGCGCCACCCAGCACGGTAGTGGAAACCGAGAAACGGAGTCACGTGATGGACGGACAAGACGACGATCCCGCGCCCAGCCGGGATCGACGTGCGCCGGATCCCGATCGGCCGCTACCGGCGCGACAGGAGCGCCGCGAGCGGTCCCGGTGGAACACCCCCATCCGGTTCGGCGTCGGCAGCGACGGCGGAGGGTTCGCCTACCGTCCCGGCGAGCTGATCATCGAGGCGGCGGCGATCACGTTCGTCGAGCGGCTCGCCAACCGCAAGATGTTCCCCCGCCCGTTGCACGGCGATCTGCGCCTGGTCTCCGACGTGCCCGAGGTCGCCGCGATCAGCCGCGCGATCCGCGCCCTCGGGCTGCGGGCCTCTCCGAACTACGTGCTGTTCGCCACCGGCGGCAACGTCGTCACCGCCAACCCGGTGATGACGAGCAACCCCGTGATGACGAGCAACCCGGTGATGACCAGCAACCCGGTGATGACCAGCAACCCCTGGGGCGGCGAGGACTCCTCCGGCGCGGACGGCGGCTGCGGCTGCGGCTGTTGTGGCGGCTGCCGCTGCGGTGGTGGTTGCCGCTGCGGACGCGGCATCGAGCAGCAGCGGCCGCAGCCGCCCGCAGCGCCGTCGTTCCCCACGGGCCCCGCGCACAGCACCGTCGACCCTGCACCGGCCGAACCGTGGCTGGAGCGTCTCGGCACGCCCGGGATCGGCTGTCGCGTCGTCGTCCTCGACACCGGCCTCGCTCCGGCTGCGCTGGGTGGCACGCTGCCGAGCATCGAGGCTCGTCCGGAGGAGCCGTGGGGTCCGACGAAGCACGACCCCGCGCTGTCCGGCACCGATCCCTACACGTCCACCGACAACCACGACGGCCCGGACGAGAACGACGATCTCTGGCTGGACCCCGCGTCCGGCCACGGCACCTTCATCGCCAGCCTGATCGCGCGCATCGCTCGCGGCTGCCAGGTCCAGGTCGGCCGCGTGATCGAGACCACCGGCGAGGGCAACGACGCCGACGTCGCCTACCGGATCGGCCGGCTGCTCGACGACGCCGCCGGTCCGCCTGCGGTGCTGTGCCTGTCGATGTCGTGCTACACGGAGAACGACGAGGCGCCCCCTGGCATGTCCGCCGCGGTCCGCGCCCTGCAGGCCGCCGGCACGGTCGTGGTCGCCTCCGCTGGCAACGACGCGAGCTCGCGCATCAGCTATCCGGCGGCACTCCCGGGGGTGATCTCCGTCGGCGCGCTCGGGCCGAATGGCCCGGCGCCGTTCACGAACCACGGCGACTGGGTGCGCGCCTGCGCCCCCGGTGTCGACATCGTCAGCCACTTCTACCGGGGCGTCGACGAGCGCGACGACCGCGACCCGAGCACCAACGACTTCGTCGGCTGGGCGACGTGGTCGGGCACCTCGTTCTCGGCGCCGATCGTCGCCGCGGCGATCGCTCGAGAGATCCTCCTCGCCGGGATCCTGCCGGAGCAGGCCGCCGAACGCGTCGTCTACGACGCCCGGCTGTTCCGCTTCCCGGGCCTCGGCACCGTCGTCAACGTCCACTGACCACCCGGCGCGGCGCGGCGGGTCGGCGGCGCGGGTCGGCGCGGTGACCGGCGCGGTGAGGCAACTGGTCATCGATCGACCGAGCGTCGCTCGGTCGGACGATGACCAGTCCGAGCGGTGAGGCGGTGACGGCGGGCCGTGACTCGTCGTCGCCGACACCGACAACTACCCTCGAGAGCCCATGCGGCGCGGCTTTCGGATCTCACGTTGGCGCGGTCGCGCTGCTGTCGCCGGTGTCGCGGCCGTGGTGTGCGTGGCCATGACGACGGCTGGCGCGGGTTCGAGCGACTCGGCCACGTCGATGGCGATCAGGGCGGTGGTGCCGGCGTCGGCCTCCAACCCGACCACGACCCCGACGACGACCCCGATCACGACGACGACCCCAGCGACGACCACGAGCACGACACGGACACCGGACACGACACGGACGACGCACGTCGTGTCCAGCGTCCCGACGACGTCGAACCGGCCGCCTGGCTCGACGCTGCCGCCGGCGAGCACGACCACCTCGACATCGACACCGCCGACCGCGTCAACCACGATGACAGCCGACACGCCGCCGACCGCGTCAACCACGACGACAGCCGACACGACGATGACCGCATCCACGACGGCCCCACCCACGACGACCGCATCCGCGACGACCGCACCGACGACGTCGACGATCGACCCGACCCCGGCTGCGCCGATGGCGTTGCCGGGGCTCGACGCGGCGTTCGACACGCTGTCGAGCGGCAACCAGGCAGCGACGATGACCGTGATCCGTGACCACGTGATCGTCGATCGGCGCAGCTCGGGCGCGACCGTCGGCGGCCGACCGGTGACCGCATCGACGCCGTTCGTGCTCGCCAGCGTCAGCAAGCTGATCACTGCCGTGACGATCGCCAAGCTGATCGAGGCGCACCGGGTCGAGCTCGACGCCCCCGTGCCGTGGGGGGCGATGGGGCTCGCCCACGATCCCGCGTGGAACACGGTGACGAAGCGGGAGCTCCTCAGCCACACGAGTGGGATGCCGGTGGCCGGCAACTCATGGCTCAACGACGCCGGTTCCTGCGCGATCCCGCTCCAGGCTGCGTTGGCAGCACCGCCGTTGGCGACGCGTGGCACCTGGCGCTACTCGAACGGCAACTACTGCTCGCTCGGGCTCCTCGTCGAGCACGTCACCGGCATCGCACGCGACGCGGCGGCACGGCAGCTGGTGTTCGATCCGCTGCACATCGGCGGCGGCGCGCACCTCACGACCGAGGTGCCGCGTCCGTCCGACGGGCCGTACGCCCTGGGCGTCGGTCGCCTCGAGCGGCTCGGCGGCGCCGGCACGTGGATGGCGTCGAGCGACACCGTCGCCGAGATGGTCGC
>JAODBQ010000217.1 GCA_025464045.1 Ilumatobacteraceae bacterium | reverse complement strand
CGATCTGGACGGCGACGTCGAGCTGGTGGACGACTGCCACGTCGCCGCCGCGCTGCAGCTGCGGGTGCGCCTGAGCGTCTCGTCCCGGGAGCGCGCGGCATGAGCGGGTCCGACACCAACGGATCGGCGGCTCAAGCGCCGCCGGTCGAGCCCGGTGCCGACCTCCCCGAGCAGGCGTGGGCGGCAGCGTTGAGCATCTTCCCGGCGATGTCGCTCCACCGACTCACCGCGCTGCTGCGCGGGCGCAGCCCGAGCGATGCGTTCGCTGTGGCGACCGGACGGCGCGCGCCGCGCGGCATGGCTGCGAAGGTCCTGGCCGACGCGGAGCTGCGCGAGCGCTGGCGGCGGCACGGCGCGTCGTGCTCGATCGGCGAGACGTGGGATCGCTGCCAGGAGATCGGGGCGCACGTCACCTACGTCGGCGCGAGCGACTACCCGGCGCTGCTCGCCACGGACCGCGACCCGCCGCCGGTGCTGTTCGTGCGCGGCGACACGGCGCTGTTCGACGAGGGTCGGCGCGTCGCGATCGTCGGCACCCGGAACGCCACCGCAGCGGGCCGCGGCGCTGCGTTCCGCATCGGCGCCGACCTCACCGCCGCGGGCGTGCACGTCGTCTCCGGGCTCGCCCGCGGCATCGACGGTTGTGCGCACCGCGGCGCCGCCGAGACCGGCGGCCCGGGTCGACCGATCGGCGTGGTGGCCAGCGGGCTCGACGTCGTCTATCCCCGCGAGCACCGTCAGCTGTGGGAGCACGTGGTGGCTACGGGGCTGCTCGTGTCCGAAGCCGCACCCGGCACCTCGCCCGAGGCGTTCCGGTTCCCGCTGCGCAACCGGATCATCGCCGCGCTCGCCGAGGTGGTCGTCGTCGTGGAGTCGCGCGAGAAGGGCGGGTCGCTGATCACCGCCGCGGCAGCGGGCGAACGCGGCATCCCGGTGATGGCCGTGCCCGGAGCGCTGCACAGCCACGCCTCGTTCGGCACGAACAACCTGCTGCGCGAGGGGTCGGGCGCGGTCGTCGACGCCTCGGACGTGCTGATCGCCCTCTCGCTCGAGCACCGTCGCGCCGTGCCGGTGTTCGCGGAGCAGCGGGCCCGACCCCGGCGAGACGATCTGGCCGTGTACGAGGCCTGCGCGAGCGAGCCGCGCACCGTCGATTCGATCACCCTGTGCGCAGGGATCGGGTTCGTCGAGACGGCCATGTCGCTCGCTCGTCTGGAGCAGGCGGGCTGGCTCGGTTCGACCGACGGGTGGTATCAAGCCATTGGTGCGCCGTTGCGATGAGCCGGATCGAATACCCTCACGTTCAATGTCACCGACGGCGCCCGACCCACTGCAGATGGTGGACCGGATGGCGGGTCGCGTCTGTGCTCCCGATTGGCAGATCGATGCGTTCCTCGCATCGCTCACCAGTGCCTCGATCCACACGGTCCAGGCGTATCGCAGCGACGTCAGCCACTTCGCCGAGTGGTCGCAGCGCGGCGGCGTGGACGGGCCGCAGGGTGTGGATCGTCTGCTGCTGCGTCGCTACGTGGCGTCGCTCGGTGCCCGGCGGTTCGCCAAGCGCAGCATCGCCCGCAAGGTCGCCGCGCTCCGTCGCTACTTCCGTTGGTGCCGTGCTGTGGGCCGTGTGGCGGTGGATCCGAGCGTGTCGTTGCGCGCCCCGAGCGGCGAGGGCCGCCTACCGCGCGTGCTCGACGCCCACGAGCTCGATGTGCTGCTGGACGGCGCGACGGAGGAGGCGCCGGCGAACGACGAGGAACCGGAGTGGCGCCGCCGACGTGACGACGCGGTGCTCGAGGTGCTCTACGGCAGCGGCCTGCGCGTCAGCGAGCTGTGCGGGGCGGACGTGGATGCGCTCGACCTCGGCGCCGGCGCCATCACGGTCTGGGGCAAGGGCGCCAAGCAACGGCGCGTCCCGCTCAGCAGTCCGTCGGTGGACGCGCTGGCCGGGTGGCTCCAGGTTCGCCGCGAGGTGGTCGGCGACCCCGCCGATCCGACGCTGTTCGCGAACACGCGCGGACACCGGCTCACGCCCCGCGACGTGCGCCGGATCATCGACCGACGGGCCGCGCGGCCGACGCACCCCCATGCGCTCCGGCACAGCTTCGCCACGCACCTCCTCGACGGTGGCGCCGATCTCCGTGTGGTCCAGGAGCTGCTCGGCCACCGCGACGTCGCCACCACCCAGCGCTACACGCACGTCAGCCGCGAGCGGCTGCGCCACGTCTACACCGAGACGCATCCCCGGGCATGAGATCCGACGTCAGCATCGAGCAGTGGTGGCAGCGGTGGCACGACGACCGCAACGCGGTGGCGCGCGACCGCCTCATCGTCCACTACTCGCCGCTGGTCAAGTTCGTCGCCGGTCGTGTCGGTGCCGGCTTGCCGAACAGCGTCGATCCCGGCGATCTCGTCAGCGCCGGGGTGTTCGGCCTGATCGATGCGGTCGAACGGTTCGACCCGGCACGTGGGGTGAAGTTCGAGACGTTCGCGGTGCCGCGGATCCGCGGCGCGGTGTTCGACGGGCTCCGTGCCCTGGACTGGGTACCGCGATCCGTGCGCAGCCGGGCCCGCGAGGTCGAGGCGGCGTTCACCGAGCTGGAGAGCCGGTTCGGTCGCTCGCCGACCGACGAGGAGCTGTCCACGCAGCTGCGGATCACCGGGCAGGAGTTCCGCAAGTGGCTGGCGGCGATCGCCTCCACCACGATCGGACCCCTGGACCGGGCCCTGGTCGCCGGGGCCGAGCCCCGTGCGCTCACCGGAGATGTGCCCGACTCGACGGCAGGGATCGTGGAGGAGGGCGAGGTCCGGCGGCTGATGCACCAGGAGGTGCGCCGGCTGCCGGAGCGGGAGAAGCTGGTGCTCTCGCTGTACTACGAGGAGGGCTTCACGCTCGCCGAGATCGGTCGGGTCCTCGGGGTCACCGAGAGCCGGGTCTCGCAGATCCACACCAAATCGGTGCTCCACCTGCGCGCCCGTTTGTCGGCGTCCGGCGTCACCTGACGTCCTTGGGTCCCGCGCGCAGACGCGGCCGGGCAGCTGGCTCGGCGTGAGCGCGGTCCTGCTCGCACTCGCGCTGCTGCCGGGCGCGTGCCTCGCGCCACCGGTGATCGCGCCCGTCATCGATCCGTTCCGGGCGCCACCGTGCGCGCAGTGCGCCGGCAACCGCGGCCTGGAGTACGGCACCAGGCCGGGCACCCCGGTCACCGCTGTCGCCGCGGGCACCGTCTCGTTCAGCGGCGTGGTCGCCGGCACGCGCTACGTCGTCGTGCTCCAAGCAGGCGCCCGGCGGGCCACGTACGGCCGCCTCGCCTCGGCCACGGTGTCGGTCGGCGCCACCGTCGCGACCGGCGCGGTGATCGGCACGACCACCACCGGACTGTTCTTCGGGCTGCGCGACGGCGACACCTACATCGACCCGACGCCGCTGCTGGGCGCGTGGCGCTTCCGGCCGCGACTCATCCCCTCGGACGGGACCCCGCAACGGCCGTCCCCACCAGCGCAGCTGAGGTGTCCCGACGACTGACGCCCCGATACAATCGAGGACCGGCCCACATCAGGTGGGTCGAGATCCCATCGGGTTCAGCCTCCCTGCGGTCGCCTCGGCGCCTGGCTGCTCCCCACCTCAACCGCAGGAGAGGAGACGAACTCGTCATGGCTGTTGTCACGATGCGCCAGATGCTCGAAGCCGGTGTCCACTTCGGGCACCAGACCCGTCGGTGGAACCCGAAGATGCGTCGGTTCATCTTCGGTGAGCGCGGTGGCATCTACATCATCGACCTGGAGCAGACGCTCTCCCGGGTCGAGACCGCCTACAACTTCGTCCGCGACCTGTCCGCCAAGGGCGGCACCGTGATGTTCATCGGCACGAAGAAGCAGGCCCAGGATCCGGTCCGCGACTACGCCAACGACTGCGGGATGCCGTACGTCAACGAGCGTTGGCTGGGCGGCATGCTCACCAACTTCGAGACCATCGCCAAGCGCGTCTCCAAGATGCAGGAGTACGAGCGGATGCGCATCTCCGGCGAGTTCGAGGCGATGCCGAAGAAGGAAGCCCTCCTCCTCGGACGTGAGCTGGAGAAGCTGCAGAAGAACCTCGGCGGCATCCGTGGCATGGGCAAGCGGCCCGATGCGGTGTTCATCCTCGACACGAAGAAGGAGCACATCGCCGTCACCGAGGCGAACAAGCTCAAGATCCCGATCGTCGCCGTCGTCGACACGAACGTCGACCCGGACGTCATCCAGTACCCGATCCCGGGCAACGACGACGCGATCCGGGCCAACGCGCTGATGTCCCGAGTCATCGCCGAGGCGGTCGCCGAAGGTCGCTACGTGGCCAGCCGGCGCAACCCGCAGGTCGTCACGACGCCGCGCCGTTCGGCCGACGACGAGGCTGCCTTCGCCGCGGCCCAGGCCGACGCTCGGCGCCAGGCCGCCGCCGCACAGGCGGAGCGCGATGCGCGCGTCGCCGCCGGCGCGACCCCG
>JAODBQ010000211.1 GCA_025464045.1 Ilumatobacteraceae bacterium | reverse complement strand
GCGTTGGTGTGCACGACACGATGCGCCGCCGCGCTCTCGTCGCGCTCTCGTCGCGCTCTCGTCAGGAGCGAGCGGTGGCGTGCAGGTCGGTCAACACCCGCTCGACCTGGTCGATCGCATCGCGTGTTCTCTGGTGCCTGGCCATGACCTGCAAACGGGTGGTGCGCGCCGGTCCGAGCCGGTCCTCGACGACAGTGACCAGACGGCGTGGCGTGAAGTACTCGCGCCACACATCGGTGACCCCGCGAGCCATGTGCGCGGCGACGATGCACGCCGCCTCATCACCGCCGAGCTGGACCAGGGCGCGGAAGCTCAGGATGAACATGTCCCGCACCTGGAGGCTCGCTCCTGCCCTGCGGTAGCGGGCAAAACCGTCGAGGACCAGCGCGGCGCTGTCCAGCGGTCGACCGGCGTCCGCGTACGACATCGCCAGATCCACCACGTTCTCGGCCTCCACGAGGCCGCTGTCCACCGACCGGGCCGTGGCCAGTGCGCGTTCGAGGAGTGACGCCGACGCGTCGGGGTCGATGCTGCGCATCGCGCAGCCGTGGAGGTTCATCGCCCGGGCCAGCCACGTCGGATTGCCCAGCTCGTCGGCCAGCTCGACGCATCGATGCACGCGCCGCCAGTCGGCATCGGCATTACCGGCCAGGTCCGTCGACAGGCGGATCGACGACATGAACGCGTCGCACCACGCCGCTGCTGTCCGCCAGAACAGCGAGTCGCCCGCACGGGCGAGGATCTCGTCGACGCACGCCGGCCGTTCGGCGTCGACGGTCACGGCATCCAGCCAGAACCGGTCCATCGCGACCCATGGCTCGGGGGCCGGACCGGCGATCTCCTCGCGGCGTGCGCCGTCGGCCTGCTGGGTGCAGTACGCCTCCCACAGCATCCGCCGACGAGCGACCTCCGTCGACGCCGACCGCACCAGCGCTGCCAGCGGATGCGCATCGGCGCCGGGCATCGCCAGCACGGCGTGGGCCCACTCGCCGATCTCCAGCCGATCGCGCTGCGTCGCCCACCACCGGGTGCGCCACACGAGTCGGCACGCGGTGTCGACGTCGCCGGCGTCGATCGCCCGTCTGGTGATCACCCGCAGGTTGTTCCACTCCGCCGTGAAGCCGCGGTGCCAGCGAACCTCGTCGCTGCCCCGCACTCCGGCATCGGCTCGACCGACCCACGACCCGTAGTGGAGCAGGAGGCGGCGACCCGCCTCGTCCGCGTCGCCTCGGTCCGCCAACCGGCTTGCCGCGTACTGGCGGACGACCTCGAGCAACCGGTAACGCACCGGCGCCGTGTGCTGCACCGAGAGCAGGGACTTGTCGATCAACGAGAACACGTGCGCGTCGACCGCTTCGCACACCGGCGCGAACGCGCCGACCGCAGTCGCAGCGTCGAGGTCGAAGCCGTCGGCGAACACTGCCAGGCGTTCGAACACCCGCTGCTCGTCCGCGGAGAGCAAGTCGTACGACCACGCGACGAGCGCCTGCATGCTGCGATGTCGCTCGACACCGGTAGGCCGTTGCCCGAGGTCGTAGTTGCTCGCGGCCAAGCGCTCGCGGATCTCGTCGAGACCGACAGCGCTGCTACGCGCCGCAGCCAGCTCCACGGCCAGCGGAACACCATCGAGCCGCGCGCAGATCTCGTCGACGGCGTGACGGTCGACGTCGTCCGGATGAACGCCGGCGCGGTCCAACCGGTCGATGAACAGGCGTGTGGCGTCGGGCAGGCCAAGCGGCGTCACCCGCACGAGCTGTTCGCCGATGCAGCCGAGCACCTCCCGGCTCGTCGCCATCACCGCCACGTTCGGACAGCGGATGAACACGGCACCGACGAGCTCGATCACCGCGCCGATGACGTGCTCGCAGTTGTCCAGGACGACCAATCGCCGCTGCTCGCCGAGCACGTCCGCCACCGCCGACGGCGAGGTCAACTTGTCGCCGCTGAACAGACCCAGGGCGGCGACGACCAACGCGACCACCTCGTGCGGCCTCGTCGCCGCGGCCAGCTCCACCAACCAGCCACCGTCGCCGAAGCGCTCCGCCGCGACAGCCGCCGCGGCGAGCGCAAGCGTCGTCTTGCCGACGCCCGGCGGCCCCACCAACGTCACGAGCGCGCCCGCCTCGACCATCCCCGCTGCCCGGACGACCTCGGCGGCTCGACCGATCAGCTCCGGGCGACGTCGCGGCATGTTCCCGACGCCGGCTGCGGCGTCGCGGACGGCGACCCCACCGCCGAGCCCGAGCGCCGGCGACTGGACGAGGATCTCCGCCTCCAGCCGTACCAGCTCCGGACCCGGCTCGATCCCCAGATCGTCGCCCAGACGCCGGCGCACACGGCGGAACGCGTGCAGCGCATCGGCCTGGCGGCCAGCGGCGTACAGGCAGCGCATCAACTGGCCCCACAACCGCTCCCGGTACGGGTGCTCGGCGACGAGGACCTCGAGCCGCCCGACCAGCCGGTCGTGCTGGCCGGCGCCGATCCCGGCGTCGATGCGGTCCTCGACCGCGGCCATGCGCAACTCGTCCAGCCGCCGACCCTCGGCATCGAGCGCCGCCGCGCCGGCCAGCTCGCCGAACGGCGGGCCGCGCCAGAGGTCCAGTGCGCAATGCAGTGCCTCGCCGGCGTCGATCCACCGACCGCTCGCCAGCAACCGCTGCCCGATCGCGGCGAGACGTTCGAAGCGACCGGCGTCCACGGCGTCGTCGGCGACCACCAAGCTGTAGCCGGCACCGTCGGTGTGCAACAAGCGATCGGCGCCACCCGCCGCCAGCGCCTTGCGCAGGACGCTGATGTGGTTGTGCACGACATGCCTGGCGCTCGCCGGCGGCGCATCGGTCCACAGCGCATCGACCAACGTGTCGACGCTGACAATTCGACGGCGAGCTGTGACCAACACCGACACGGCCAGCCGCTGCTTACGGCTGGACAGGCCCGTCGCCCGGCCGCCGATGCGCAGCTCGACCGGGCCCAGCACATCGAACTCGATCCCCCGCGGCAGCGCCCCCGCCGCGATGTCCCCAACGTCCGACATCACGTGGCGGACCTCCCCGACTCCGATGTCGTGCAGGAGGCTAACGCATCGCCTGACTGCGGTCGATGCCTGCACCGGGCTCGGACTCGGCGGCGACGGGCAACGTCGCCATCTCGCTCATCAAGGGCGGGTCGCCCACCTACGCCACACTTGACGCTGAATCTACCAGCGAGTTCCCGGCCGGGATATCTGCCCATGCCAATGTCCGTCAACGCTCATCACCGATGAGCCGCACACCACGCCGGCGCCGTGCCGCTGACTCTTCAGAGGGCGACGCCGTGA
>JAODBQ010000204.1 GCA_025464045.1 Ilumatobacteraceae bacterium | reverse complement strand
GGGGGTCGGCGCCGAGGGGAGGTCGATCTCGTGGACACGGGAGGGAACTGGTCGCGGCATCAGGGCGCGCTCCGGCACGTCCGCATCTGCGAACTCAGCGGACAGCTCGCCGGGGCCGGCGCGACGCGCATCCTCGCCGCCTTCGGCGCGCAGGTCATCCGCATCGAGGATCCGGTCACCAAGGGCTTGTGGGACATCGTCCGCCAGCTCGGCCCGATGATCAACAACGACACGTCGCACGAGGGCGGTTCGGGGTTCAACAACCACAACGTCGAGAAGCTCGGCGTCACGATCGACCTGCGCAAGGAGCGTGGCAAGGAGCTGCTGCGCGACCTCGTGCGCCGATCGGACGCGGTGACCGAGAACTTCTCCTCCGGCGTGATGGGCCGGCTCGGCTTCGACTACGACGACTTGAAGGAGCTCAAGCCCGACATCGTCTACGTGTCCAACTCCGGCTTCGGGCACAGCGGGCCGTACACGCCGTTCAAGTCGTGGGGGCCGATCGTGCAGGCGGTCGGCGGACTGACGTTCGCGTCCGGCCTGCCGGATCAGCAACCGGCCGGATGGGGCTACTCCTACATGGATCACACCGGCGGTTACATGATGGCGGTCGCGCTGCTCGCCGCGCTGTTCCACCGCCGCCGCACCGGAGAGGGCCAGTGGGTGGACATGGCGTGCATGGAGGCCGCGGCGTCGCTCAACGGTCCCGGCCTGCTCGACGCAACGGTGAACGGCCGGCCGCTGGCACGACCCGGCATGCCCAACTCGAACCGCAGCCAGTACCCGCTCATGGCACCGCACGGGATCTACCCCACCGTCGAGCCCGACCGCTGGGTCGCCATCGCCTGTCGCGACGAGGCCGACTGGGCCGAGCTCGGTCCGTTGCTCGACGCCCCCGTCGGCGACCGCTTCGCGGACCTCGACACGCTCGACAAGGTCACCGCGGCGTGGACTGGCCAGCGGACGCGGGGGGAGGTGGTCGCCGCGCTGCGGCCGCGTGGCGTGCCCGTGGCGCCGGTGCTGCTGCCGTCCGAGCGTTGCGACAGCGAGCAGGCGGCGATCGACTGGGGCCTGTTCCCCACCGCGGTGCACACCAAGCACGGGCGGGTGCGGGTCGACGGCCTGCCCGTGCACATGTCTCGTACCGACTGGCAGATCGAGCACGGCGGCCCGCTGCTCGGGGAGGACAACGTGCGCGTGTTCCACGAGGTGCTCGGCATCCCGGTCGACGAGGTCGAGCGGTTGCACGACGCGGGAGTGATCTGATGGGCCCGTTGGACGGTGTGCGCGTCGTCGAGCTGACCGACGAGCTGTCCGCGTGGGCGGGCAAGCTGATGGCGGACCTCGGTGCGGATGTGATCGTCGTCGAGCCGCCGGGCGGGAGCCGCCAGCGCAGCTACGGCCCGTTCCTCGACGACGAGCCGGGCCCGGAGCGCAGCCTCTACTGGTGGCACTACAACACGTCCAAGCACAGCGTCGTCCTCGACGGCTCCGACGCGACCGATCGGGCCCGACTGGCGACGCTCGTGGGCGGCGCGGACGTGCTGCTCGCCGCGCACGCGTTGGACCGCGCCTCGTTCGCGGCGGACAACGAGCGACTGATCACCGTGTCGGTGCTCGCGCCGGAGAACAGCGTCGATCTCACCCTGCTCGCCGAGGGTGGTCCGGCGTGGAGCTGCGGCTACGACGACCACACGCTGCCGCCCGTTCGTGGCGGCGGCAACCAGGGCTTCCACACCGCGTCGCACTGGGCCGTGATCTCGACGCTGGTCGCGCTGTTGGAGCGTGAGGAGTCCGGTCTCGGCCAGCACATCGACGTGAGCGCGCTCGCCGCGAGCAACGTCACCACGGAGCTGGCCACGTACGGCTGGCTGTCGTGCGGGGTCGAGGTGCAGCGCCAGACGGGTCGCCACGCCAACAGCGTCGTCAGCATGCCCACCCAGCTGCGGTGCGCGGACGGTCGCTACGTCAACGCCGGGATCATCGCCCGCAAGCCGGCCGAGTTCGACATCGTGCTCGCCTGGCTGGACAGCCACGGTCTGCGCGACGAGTTCCCGTTGACGGCGTTCCTGGAGATGGGCTCGGCGGGGATGGAGATCACCGGCGCGACGTTGCGCGACGACCCGGTCGTGCTCGAAGTGGTGATGTCGGTGCGCGAGGCACAGGAGTTCGTGGCCAACCGGGTCCCGGCGTACGAGTTCTTCACCAGCGCCCAACGGTTCGGTCTCGCCGCCGGCATCGTCTACGCACCCGAGGAGCTGTTCGACGATCCGCACCTGCAGGCGCGTGGTTGGCCGACGGCGGTCGAGCATCCCGAGCTCGGCACCACCCACACCTACCCGGGCGCGCCCTACCGCTTCAGCGCCACCCCGTGGGCGATCACCCGCCGCGCCCCCCTCCTCGGCGAAGACCAACCCCTCCTCGCCCCCTGACAGACGGTCGGCTGCACCAGGCGGTGAGATGAGAGGTGCGCGGCGCGCATCGCGCATCTCTCGCGGCACCTTGCCGGACGGGATCTTGTTCGGATCCCGAACTGTTCCGACTCAGGATTGTTCCGTACACTCACAGCCGTGAGCATCCGAACGACGACGAGGACGACGGCAGCGGACGTGCCCACCGAGGGCGGGCGGGCGCGGCCCGAGCTGGCCGAGGCGGTGCTCACGGTGGCGTCGCTCGGCCGCGGGCTGGAGCGGGTGCTCGACGAGATGACGTTGCCGCAGTACCGGATCCTGACGCTCATCGGCAGCTCGCCGCAACGCGCCGGTCGGCTGGCGCAGCGGGCGGCGCTGTCCAAGTCGACGCTCACCGGGCTGCTCGATGCGTTGGCCGCGCGCGGCTGGGTCCGGCGGATGCAGATCGACGGCGATCGCCGCGGCGTCGGGCTCGAGCTGACCCTGGAGGGTCGCACCGCCCGGGAGCGCGCCGAGGTCGTGTTGGTGGAACGCTTGCAGCACTACCTCGGGTTCGTGTCGGACGACGACCGTGCCGCCGCGGCGGCCGGGCTGGCCGTGCTCCACCGCGTCGTCGTCGCCGCCTGGCAGGCCGAGCTGTGAGGACTGCCTCCGCCGTTGCCGCCGATCGTCCGGTCGTCTCGCCGGCCCCACCGCCCGGCACGTGGCTGCACCGCCTGCGCCCGTACCTCGCGATCCACAGACGGCGGATCTTCGTCGCCGTCGGTGCATCGGTCATCGGTCAGGTCGTCGTCGCGCTGACGCCGGTGATCGAGAAGGTGATCATCGACGACACGCTCGTCAGCCACCATCGCAAGATCGCGCCGCTGATGGTGCTGCTGATCCTCGCCGGGGTGTTCGCGTTCACGATGGCGTGCGCCCGCCGCGCGATCGGCGGGCGCGTCGCGCTCGACGTCAGCTACGACCTGCGCACCGCGGTCTACGACCGGTTGCAGCGCCTCGACTTCTCGACCCACGATCGCATGGACACCGGGCAGGTCGTGTCCCGTGCCTCGAGCGACGTCGGGATGATGCTGGCGATCCTGTCGATCCTGCCGATCCTGCTCGGCAACGTCGTGCTGCTGGCCGTCTCGCTCGTCGTGATGGCGGTGCTCTCCCCCACGCTGACGGTCATCGCGTTGCTGATCGTGCCGGCCCTGCTGATCACCGGCCTGAAGATGCGCAAGGCCGTCTTCCCCGCGACCTGGGACGCCCAGCAGCGCGCCGGCGAAGTGGCCGGCGTCGTCGACGAGGCGGTCACCGGGGTGCGGGTCGTCAAGGGGTTCGGACAGGAACGTCGCGAGCTGCGCCACCTCGCCGACGTCGGCGGCGACCTGTACCGGTCGCGCGCCCGCCTCGTGCGGGTCCAGGCGCTGTTCACGCCGACGCTGTCGTCGATCCCCGTCGTCGGGCAGGTCGCGGTGCTGGGCATCGGCGGCTGGCTGGCGATCAACGGTCACCTCACGCTCGGCACCTTCCTCGCGTTCAGCTCGTACCTGCTGCAGATGGTCTCGCCGGTGCGGATGATCGCCACGACGCTCGCCGTCGCGCAGCAGGCCCGAGCGGGCGGCGAACGCCTCCTCGACATCCTCGACACGCCGACCGGCATCCTCGACGCGCCGGACGCGGTGGCGATCGGTCCGGTGCGCGACGAGGTCTGCTTCGAGAACGTCTGCTTCCGCTACGACGACGACGGCGAGGAGGTGCTCCGCGGCTTCGACCTCACCGTGCGCGCCGGCGAGACCGTCGCGCTCGTCGGCGCGAGCGGCTCCGGCAAGTCCACCGCGGCGATGCTGCTGCCGCGCTTCTACGACACCGACAGCGGGCGCGTCACGATCGACGGCATCGACGTGCGCGACATCGAGCTCGCGTCGCTGCGGCGCGAGGTCGCGGTCGTCTTCGAGGAGGTGTTCCTGTTCTCCGACACGGTGCGGGCGAACATCGCCTACGGCCGACCGGCCGCCACCGAGGAGGAGATCGTCGCCGCGGCGACGATCGCGCAGGCCGACGCGTTCATCCGCAGGTTGCCCGAGGGCTACGACACCGTCGTCGGCGAGCGCGGCCTGACGCTGTCGGGCGGGCAGCGGCAACGCGTCGCGCTCGCCCGGGCGCTGATCACCGAACCGTCGGTGATCGTGCTCGACGACGCCACGTCGTCGATCGACGCAGAGACGGAGGAGCGGATCCACGACTTGCTCCACCCGCTCACCCGCCGGCGCACGACCGTGCTCATCGCGCACCGCCAGTCGACGCTGCGCCTCGCCGACCGGATCATCGTCATCGATCGCGGGCGGGTCATCGACGACGGCACCTATGACGAGCTCGTCGCCAACAGCCGTGCGTTCCGCGAGCTGTTCCTCGGTCCGGACCCGG
>JAODBQ010000176.1 GCA_025464045.1 Ilumatobacteraceae bacterium | reverse complement strand
CGAGAGAGCCTCTCGGGCTGCCGGCCGAAGTGGTGCTGATCGTGGCGCCGCTGACGATCGTCGATCCTGACGTCGCTGATCCGGGAGCGATCGCGGAGGCACCCGCAGTGAAGCTGCTGCTGGATCGGGTGGCAGCGGCAGTGCCGGGGTTTGCGATCACGAGTGAGAACGCCGCCGTGCTGGGCGAGATCTGCCGACGGCTGGATGGGCTTCCACTGGCGCTCGAACTGGTCGCCGCACGCTTTCGCTCGTTGGCACCCGAGACGATCCTGCAGCGATTGATGTTGCCGTCGGTGGTACTGAGCACCAGCATGCGCTCGGCTGACCCGCGCCACCGAACGCTGCGTGACACCATTGCTTGGTCGTTCGCTCACCTCAGCGTCGCTGAGCAATCGCTCTTTGCGCGGCTGTCGACGTTCGCCGGAAGTTTCGACCTGCCCGCTGTGGAGGCTGTCTGCGCCGACCACGACGCTCCACCGAACGACACCGACATCGGTCAGCGTGATCTCGTCGAGGTGCTCGCTGCGCTGGTCGACAAGTCGATGGTCCAAGTGGTCAATCATCCGCGAGCCCGCTACCAGGTGCTCGAGACGCTGCGCGAGTACGGACGGGAGAAGCTGGGCGAGAGCGCGCAGGTGGAGCGGATCACCGACACACACCTCCGCTGGTTCACCGAGCTCGCCGAACAGGCCGGCGTCGGCCTCACCGGTCCGGAGGAGGCGCTGTGGTCGGATCGGATCGAATCGGATTTCGACAACTTTCGAGTCGCCTTCGGCGGCGCCGTCAGAACGGGCGACGTGGACGCTGCGCTGAGGATCACATCGGGATTGCGCGAGTTCGCCTTCCGACGCATCCGCTACGAGCTCGCGTCCTGGGCTGCGACGTGCGTGTCGATGCCGCACGCCGCGGCGCATCCCCGCTACCCGGTGGTGCTTGCGATCGTCAGCTACGGGAAGTTCGTGCGTGGTGACCTGCACGCCAGCATCGACGTTGCGCTCGAATCGGTGTCGGCGACGCAGGACGCGGGCGCGGAGAGCAGTGGGCTCGCCGAACGAACGCTCGGCAACGCCCTGTTCTACCTGGGGCGCACGGCCGAAGCGCTGCGGTGGATGGACCGCATGGTCGTGTCCGCGCGTGATGGCTCGCCGGCTCGCCTCGCTCACGCGCTCTACATGCGGTCGGTTGCCGAGACCAGTCTCGGACGGACGGTGAAAGGTGCGATTCTCGCCGGCGAGGCGAACGCAACAGCCCGGGCCAGCGGTTCACCGACCGCTGGTGCGCAAGCAGCGTACGCCCTCGGGCTCGCCCTCGAAGGGACCGACGCGGCGGAGAGCATCCGCCTCCTCCGCGAATCGGCCGCGCTGGCTGGTGCCGCTGGGAACCGCTGGATCGAGGCATTCGCGCAGACCGAGGTCTGGTGGCTCGCGGCGCGCGACGGTGACCTACGGGCGGCCTTGAGGGGCTCGGGCGTGGTGCTCGACACCTGGCACAGAGAAGGCGACTGGGCCAACCTTCGGCTCTCCCTTCGACGCGTCTTCGGGCTGCTCACCCAACACGGCGACCACCACGCCGCGGCCGTCCTCCACGGCGCACTCAACGCTTCCGGAGCCAACTCGGCGCTTCCCTTCCAGCCGAGCGATGCCGACGATCTCGACGCTGCGGTCGGTCACATTCGCGCCGCGCTGGGACCGCAGGACTTCGCGCGCGCGGTGGACGTCGGCGTCAACCTGTCGGACGCCGCACTCGTCACCTTCGTCCAGGAACGCATCGCAGCACACAGTTCCTGACCCTCGGGTTCCGGTGGGTCTCGTGCCGCCCGCCTGCCGCCGCGATGTGCCGCTGCAAGACGGCTGCAGGAGACGTGCAGGCGACCACCGCGAATTCGCCAGCGGTCGCGCTGATGATGGGGTCATCCACCCGATCAAGGAGAGATGCGATGCCATTCGTCAACGTCAAGCTCATCAAGGGCGTCTTCACGCAGGACCAGAAGCGCGAGATGATCGGCAAGCTCACCGAGACCATGGTCGGCATCGAGGGCGAGCAGATGCGCCAGGTCACCTGGGTGACGATCGAAGAGGTCGAGAGCGGCGACTGGGGAATCGGCGGCCATTGCCTCACGACCCAGGACGTCAAGGATCTCCAAGCCAGTCCGGCCTCCTGAAGTTCAGCTACGAGAAAGCTCACAGACTCATGAGAATCACGAAGAACGACATTCCCATCAAGATCAACGTGCCGGGCGCGGTGGCCCGACAAGCCCTGAACTTCGGCGAGGCAACCCAGTACGGACGATTGTCGGCGGAATACTTCTCGCTCGGCGCCGGAACCGACATCGCTCCGCTGCTCCACGGCCTCACCGACGACGCGTGCCACGCGCCGCACTGGGGCTTCGTCCAGTCGGGAGAGATCATCGTCAGCTACACCGACGGCACGGAGGAGACCTGCGTCGGCAACGACCTGTTCTACTGGCCGCCCGGCCACAGCGTCCGCGTGGTGCACGACGCAGAAGTCATCCTGTTCAGCCCACAGGCGGAACACGGCGATGTCCTGGATCACATGATCGAGAAGATGGCCGGCTGATCGCCTCAGCCTGGCGATGGTGGTACGGCGATGGTGATGTTCACGGGACGTCCGCTGACGACCGAGACAACGAGGTGACCGCTGGCCCGTTCATCGCTACGGACGAGCAACGCCCATTCGCCTTCCTCCAACGCGGTGATCTCGAATCTGCCGTCTCGGTCGGTCACGACGACAGCGTCCGGCAGTGGGCCGGGTCCATCCGTGATCACGACCAGAGCGCCCTCGACTGGTCGTCCCGTCTCCGCGTCGGTCACCCAACCTACAACGCTCGGGGTCACACCGTTCGCGTGCTTCCGGATCCGCGCCGATGACGGGGAACCGCGTTCTGAGGATTTCGATGACTGGGAACCATTAGGATCGGCCCGCTTCTTGCCGCGTGGCTCGCGGAAGATGTCTGGGACGGGCTCGGTCTCCTCGCGGAGCTCAATCGTCACCTCACTGAGTGAGTTGTCCCAGACGTCCACGCCGGCTTCGCCAATGGCCCCGTCGGACGCGTTGGCGCGCAGCCGCCAGTGTCCTGCCGCGAGGTCATCGAGGGCGAACCAGCCGTCGGCATCGCTCATCGGCGCCAGATCGATGTGCATCCCAGGTCCGTCGACCACCGTCACGACAGCGTCGACCTCTGGTCGTTCGCGGCGAACGACGTAGCCGTTCAGATTTCCAGTCACGGTTCAGCTCCTCGCTCGTGGCTCATGGCTCTTCACCGATGGTCCAGACGGCGACCGGCGCCTCGAGGCGCCGACCGTCGCCTCCCAGGACGTTAGAGCTTGGACCACGCCGACAGTCGCTCCGCCACTTCGGCTGTCACCCGGGTTGCTGAGTTCCCGGTGGACGAGCCGTAGTTGTGGATGCCGACGACGAAGCGGCTCCCGTTCCGTTTGATGTAGACCGGCGCGCCGCTTTGTCCTCCCATCGTGTCGATGTCATAACCGAGAGTCACAGGCCCGACCGTCTTGATCTTCCGAGCCATGCCCCACAGCTCGGCAAAGGGCTTGTCGCCGGGATAGCCCGCCAGAACGGCCGGCTTGGCGACGAGCTCCTGGGCGGTCATCGCACTCACGCCGAAGCTGCCGAGACTCTTACCGCCAAATGCTCCTTGTGGAAGCACGACGCAGCCATAGTCGCTCTCCGGCTTCTTGTTGTTCACCCAGCCAATGACGGAGCGAAGCTGCGACGACTCCACGGATCCGTATGGTTTCATCGAGCCGTTCATGCCGGGCATTACCTCAACCTTGCGCGCCCAACCACCTTGATTGTGCAGGTACACGCAGTGACCCGCTGTCGCGACCGCGCGTGGCCCGATGAGGAAGCCCGAACCGCGATAGGTGGCGCCGGTCGGGAACGTGATGCGTAGTGCACAGATCCTTCGCCATGGGTCACCTTGCGTGTTCTGGATACGAACCCGATCATCGACGCCGATGATCGATTCCAACACCGCGATCGCCTCCGTGACGACCGCCTCCTCGGATGCTTCCGGTGCAGTCTCACTGCCTGGGCGTGCCTTGAGGGTGTTGAGCAACTGTGCGATCTGCGCGAGCAGCGAGCCCAGGCTGCCGGGCTTCACGCCCGGAGCGGCGGCGCCCGGCGCCGGCAGCTTGGCGATGACCTTCTTTGCCCGTGGGGACAGCCCCCCGGCGATGCCCTTCGCGATCATCGGTCCGACGGTCGAGACGAGCGTCGGCACCAGCGCTGCGAGGAACGGCAGGAACTCTGCCGTCTCGCCGGTCATCACGGCGCCGACCTCGGCCAGTCCAGTCTCAGTCGCCGACTCAGTTCCGGTTGACGCCGACTCCTCGAATCCTTCGATGCCGCGAAGATCGGAGACGGCACTCTCCTCGCCCGACTCGGCTCCCAGTTGCTCCTGGGTGGCTTCCGCCGATTCGCCTGCGCCGGACTCGCCGTCGGGTGAGACTTCGGTGTTGTTGGGGGCGGTGGATTCCACCTTGTCGCTGGGGGTGATCGGTGCGTCACCAATGACCTCCTGCGTCTCGAACTTGCTCGGCGCCTCGGCCGCACGGTTGGTGGTGCGCATAACCGTCGCCGTCGACGTACCTGCGCCGACATCGTCGTCGGGACCCTTCAACATTGGTGGTCGTGTCTTGGTCGTTCCGCTCTGGGCCCCTCCGCCGGCCGCAATATCATCGTCGTTCATACATTCCCCTCTCGCTGGAATGTTCACTTAACTCCGCCGCGCCGAGAACTGCAAGGGGAAGGTGGACCCCTTTCTGGGTTGAATCTGCGCCCGGGTGCAACGTGCATGCGGCACGTAGGACCCCGGAATGGGGAACCGCTCGTGCCGCCGGTTAGTCTCGAAATAGATACATTTCCTACGAAGTCTGAAGAACGCGATCCCCGTCGCCGCGCCGCCATTGTCGCGGTAGCGTACTTACCGCGATCATGACGGCGCAGGCGTGGTGGCAGACGGATCCATCACTCGCCAGGGGGTTTACTCGTGTATTCAACGCCTCAGGATCAGAGGAGTTGTCGTGCAAGGATGACTATCGACCCGCTCGCAATGCATCGGCGAAGGTTCGATCACGGTCATCTCAACACTCCAAGTTGGTGCAGAACGATGTTCGTTCGAGTGCGCAGGGTCGCGAGCCGACCTCAGGCCCTATGTATGCCCGGTATGTGGGAGCACATCCTC
>JAODBQ010000170.1 GCA_025464045.1 Ilumatobacteraceae bacterium | reverse complement strand
AGAGACTCAGCTGAAGATCACCAAAGGGTTGACCAAGAACAGTCGTAGCGACCTGGGTGGGGTGATGGCGGTCTCTCGGAAGACGACGCGGGACGAGCTGGACTGGGCCAACGCGAAGACGAGTCGTGGTCCCTCGTTCGTCGAGATGACCCCAGAGACAACATCATCGGCGCCGAACGCACGCCGAAGCAGGTCGGCGCGGTCACCCGCGACCGGCGCGCCGACGACCAGGTCTCCCGAGCCGGCGCCGATGACGAATCCACCTGCAGCCTCACGGTCGGCTCGCCCGACCGCGCGCACCGCGCCAGTCAGCAGCGAACTGCTGGCCTTGTCGAAGGCCACCTGGTCGTTCGGGTCGACGAGCGAATCGAGCACCCCGAGCGCGGAACGGACCTCGCTCAACGCGGAGCTCACCAGCGCCGCGACCTCGCCAGAGCGCTTCTCCAGCACCCGATCGTGCTGATTGCGGATCACACGGTCCACGACGACGAACGAACCAATCGCGACGACGGCCAGCAGCAGCACCGCGACGATCGTCTGAACCGCCAGCGGCCGCCGGCGCACACGCGGCGGCTTCGTGGCGGCAATGCCGACCGTCGTTGCGGCTTCCGCGTCCGGTTCGGTCGCGACGTCTGCACCGCGGGTGGGTTGGATCTGCGTGTTCATGGGTACGAGCACAGCCGAGCAGCTGGGTCACGCCGCGCGTTCGACCTGCCGTCGGGAAACCTCGCTTGCGGCGTTGGGCGCCCGGGGCACCGTGCCCTGAACAGTCGAGCACGCGAGCGATGGAGAGCCATGGCTCGTCATCGGCACGATCACCTCGGACCTTGAGCGGTTCTCGCATTCCGCCAGATCCAACTGGTCGCGTCCACCTGGCGGAAGGCCGGAGCATGTCACCTCGGCGTGCGCGACCACGAGTTCGTCCTCGACACCACGGCGTTCGACCGACACGCCCACCGTGGCCAGCTCGGACGATCAGCGACGCAGGCAAGCTCCGACGGCGGCAGTGCGGTGGGCGGACGGACGGAGCCCATCGTTACAGTCGGGCCGTGGGGGACTTGCTGTGTGCCGACGTCATACCGCTGATCGCGGCCCAGGCCGTCGCGGCTGACCGCACGCGCTCGGTTGCGCCCGAGGTCATCGCCGCGATCAAGGAATCGCCGCTGATCACGATGGCGGCGTCGCCGGAGATCGGCGGGCTCGGCTCGACGGTTGGCGACATCGCACGCGAGCTGGCAGCGATCGCGGCCGCGTGCGGCTCGACCGCCTGGTGCCTGTGGAACCACCTGAGCGTGTTCCATCTGTTCGCCGGCACGCTCGGCGTCGCGAACGCGGATCTGCTGCAGTCGATCGTGGAGCGGCGCGAGTGGGTCTGCTTCCCGGCGGGCGCGGGCTCGCAGGTGTACGGACGGCTCGATCCGGCAGGCGACGAGGTCGTCGTCACGGGTCCGACCACGTTCGGGTCGGGCTGCCGGTACGGCGAATGGACAGGCGTCGCGTTCGCGCTGGTCGACGGCGCCACCGGGAAGCCGTCGAAGCCACCCGATCTGCGCTTCACGATCGTCCGCCTCGACGAACCCACGGTTCGCATCGAACCGACGTGGGACGGCATGGCGGTGCGCGCCTCGGCGACGGACACCGTGCATCACGACGCCTCGCGCGTCCCGCTGGCCCGCTGCGCCGTCTGGTACGCCGCCAACCGGGCCGAGATGTACCGCGATGAGGCTCATCCCGTCATCAACCCGCGCTACCGGGAGGACTGGGTCGGGCTGTCGGATCTGTGGCTCGCGGCGCAGGCGACGGGCGCGGCCGGCGCCGCCGTGGAGGATGCGGCCCGTGGGGTTCGCGATCGCCGCGCGATCATGGGCGCGGCGATGGTCGACATGCCGATGGTGCCGATGCGCCTCGGCGAGGCGTGGGCGATGGTCGCCGCCGCGGAGGCCGCCGTCGCGGTCGGCTGCGCCGAGGTCGACGGTCGCATCGCAGCTGGAGCTCCGCCCACGGAAGCCGACTACACGCGCCAGCTCGCCCATTCGGCGCAAGCGCTGCGGCTGTGTCGCGAGGCGATGGACCACGTGCTCGCCGTGCTCGGCGGCAACGGGCTGCGCGAGAGCGGCTCGTTCGAGCGCCGCTACCGCGACGTGATGGCCATGCCACTGCACATCAACGCCCACCCCGATCGCGTCTACGACAAGGTGGGACGGCTCCTCCTGGGCATCGCCCCCGTCACGAGGTTCTGAGAGACCGCCGGTGTCGTGGTGGCCGGCGAGCGACGTCGAGCGTGATCGAGCTGGTGCCCGCCGGGTCGGTCAGGAGATCGGATCGCGGCTGTTCAGCGTGAGGATCGTCTGGACGTCGTTCGCCGGTTGTGCCACCGCGAAGAGGTGCCCTTGCGCGACTTCGCAGCCGAGTGCGCTGAGGATGTTTGCCTGGGTGCGTGTCTCCACGCCCTCCACGACGATCGCCAGGTGCACGGCGTTGGCGATGGCGATGATCGACTTGAGGAGTGCGACGGCTTGGGAGTCGATGCCGAGCGGTTTGACGAAGCTCTGATCGATCTTGAGGATGTCGGCCGGGAGCTCACGTAGATACGCGAGTGAGGAGTAGCCGGTACCGAAGTCGTCGATGGCGATGCGTACGCCCAGCTGGCGCAGCTCGTGGATCCGGGCTCGGACGAGTGGCGCGTCTGTGACGAGCAGTCGTTCGGTGATCTCGAGCACCAGCAGCCGACCCGGCAGCCCGCTGCGTGCAAGTGCGGCGCGAACCCGCGGCACGAAGTTCGTGCTGAGCATCTCTGGCGCGGACACGTTGACGGCCATGCTGACCGCGTGTGCCGGATCTGCTGGTTGCCAGCGGACTGCTTGCTCGCATGCTTGATCGAGGATCCAGTCGCCGAGCGCGACGATCACGCCGATGTCCTGCGAGACGCTGAGGAACTGGTCCGGCGCGAGGAGACCGCGTACGGGGTGGTTCCACCGCAGCAGCGCTTCGGTGCCGACGACGGCACCGGTTTGCAGGTGCACGATCGGCTGGTAGTAGAGCTCGAACTCGCTCCGCGTCAGCCCGGAGCGCAGGTCGGCCTCGAGCTGGAGGCGGGCAGTCCGTCGGTCGCTCAACTCGCGGTGGAAGATCGACGACTGGTTCCGACCGTTCGCCTTGGCGTCGTACATGGCGAGGTCGGCGTGGTGCAAGACCTCCTGACCGTTCCTCGCGCCATCCAGGCCCGCGACGCCGATGCTGGCCGTCACGGCCACACGCCCACCAGGGAGGATCACCGGCTGAGCGATCCGCTCGAGCAGTCGAACCGCGGCGTCATCTGCTTGGGACAGGTCCGTGTCGCGGATCAGGACCGCGAACTCGTCACCGCCGAGGCGGGCGCAGACGTCGACCGATCGAAACGCGGCAAGGATCCGACTGGCGATCGAGATCAAGAGCTCGTCGCCAGCGCCGTGGCCGAGCGTGTCGTTGACGCTCTTGAAGTCGTCGAGGTCGATGACCAGCAGGGTCGAGTCCAGCCCAGACGACGTGCCGAGGGCCTGATCGATCAGCTGGGACAGGTAGTGCCGTCCGACGAGTCCCGTGAGATCATCCGTGTTGGCCCGATCGACGAGCTCGACGGTCCTCGCCCGGTCCCGAGCGGTGCGCGACGCCAGTGCGAGTCCGGTCAACAGCCAGATCCCCACGACGATGGTGGCACGGACGACGATGGGCGCAGTGATCTCCGTCTGGCACAGCAGCCAACACGGGAAGGCGATTGCGACCAGCTCGACAACGACTCGGCGGCGCTGCGTCAGACCCACGTACAGGATGGCCAACGTGATGAAGCCGGTGTAGTTCGTTGCCCAGCCGGGTCCCACCGCGACCAGGCCGATCAGCGCTGCCAACAACGCCAGGGGGAAGAGCACCAGGAGGCCGGCCTGCTCGGTCCGCCACAACAGGAGCACCAGTGCGAGCCCGACCACTGCGGTCCCCGCGCTCAGTGCGAGGCCTGCTGCCATCGTGCCGTCGGAGCCGAGGCCCAGTGGTGCAGCTGTGATGATCACGACCACCGCGAACAGATTGATCAAGGCCCCGCCGAACACGACGTCCCGGCGCAACCCATTCACATCGCGGTTCACCGGCCATCCCCCCATACCGCGACTATCGGCAGGAGGTCGCCGGCACTGAAGCGCGGCATCGGAGCAACCGCTCGTTGATCAGTCAGTCGTCGGCGTCCGAGTCGGTCGCCGTCCACGGCACGGACCGGGACAGCCAGTGGGTGATCCTCTCCGGCTGGTCGTTGCGGTGGAGATGTCGTGGTGGGGTGGCGAACGTGGCGTACGGGCGGCAGCGCAGCGCGACGCGCCCTTCGTCCTTGGCCATCTGCTCGACGAAGGGACGTGCGTCGGCACCGACCGGCTGGCCGGACATGCGTTCGCCGACGGCCATCATCAGGTCGACGACCAACGTCGGATCTCGGTCGACGACTGCGTCGCAGTACACCTGGAGGTAGCTCATCGGCCATCGTTCGTCGAGGACGAGCACGCTCACCTTGCCGAGGCGTTCGACGGCGTTGGTCTTCGCCCGCGCCTGCATCGTCGCGATCAGCAGTTCCCCCTCGTCGGTCGGCACGTAGTACACGACGGACTGGGCCGGACCGTCCTCGCGTCGTGCGTAGGCCAGGACGCAGGTCCGGTGCGTGTCGACGAACTTGCGCCGTTCGGACGGGAGCATGTCACGATCGGTCGGCACCTCGAAGGGTGTGGTGGACAGCGGTAGCAACGCCATGGACTCCTCCATCGTTTCAGGTTGGCGGCGCCCCGTGCGTGGGACCCCAGTGTGAGCCGATCACGCTGGCGAGACCGGCGATGTTGGGTGGTGTCGTGTTGTTGAACACGTCGCCGTCGGTCCAGTGCTCGATCATGTGGCCGTACGGGTCGAGCCAGTAGTCGTAGATCTGGCTGCCGAGGAGGTGCCGGCCGATCCCCCATTGGTGATGACGCTCGTGGCTGGTGAGGTGGGTGTGACCGGCCATGAGGTCGTCGAAGTCGGACACCTCGAACGCGGCGTGGTTGAGCCCGGCCTTGCCGACACCGAGCAGGAACACGGTGTGGTGGTCGACGTACCGCTCACCCTGGTCGCAGCGTAAGAAGGCGCCGAGCGCGGCGTGCTCGTCCAGTCGGATCTCGTCGGATGTGACAAGACCGAAGTGGTGCTTGTACCACGCTTCGCTGGCTCGGAAGTCGATGACGTTGAGGACGCAGTGACCGAGCCGCTTGACGTGCGACGGGCCCGACCCGACCACCGCGGCTGCACCCCTGCGCGGCTGGGTGGTGGAGTCGTTGCGAAGCGCGGCCGTCGGCGCGGGCAGCCTGCCGACCGAGCCCCGTGCCGCGACGACCTCGACCTGGAAGCCGTTCGGATCCGTCGCGCGCACCGCGCGGCCTCCGCCGGGTCCATCCAGATCGACGACGTCCGAGAACTCATCGTGGGTTGCGAGCTCGTCGAGGTCCGCCGCCGACGTGGCTTCGAACGCGAGCCCGATGAATCCCGCTTGGCCGCCGAGGTGACTGACGTGGACGAATCCCTCGTCGTCGGTCCCTCGCATGTAGAGCGTGTCCTGGGTCCGCAGCGCGCACCGCATGCCGAACTCCTCGAGGAAGCCCTGCATGACGTCGAGGTCAGGAACACGGAAGCGGACGAACGCGACGTCGTTGACGTTGATGCCCATGATGGTGGTGAGCTCCTCTCAGGTGATCCGTCGGTCGCCCGGCGAGTGATGATCGCTGACCCGAACGCAGCTGTTGCAGATCGATCCGATCTCGTCGATGGTCGTGACGATCACGTCGCCGTCGGCGAGGAACTTGCCCTGGGCGGCGCCGACGCCAGCCGGGGTGCCGGTGAAGATCAGGTCGCCGGTGACCAAGGTGGTGATCTGCGACAGGTACGCGATCAGCGTCGGCACGTCGAAGATCAAGTTCGCGACGGTGTCGTTCTGGCGTTCCTCGCCGTTGACGCTCGTGACGACACGCAACGCGCCAAAGTCGACGATCGCGTCCGTGGACACGAGCATTGGCCCGATCGGGCCGAAGGTATCGAACGACTTCCCCAGATCGAAATGTGGGGGGTTCGCGGCGAACTGCACCGCGCGGTCCGAGATGTCCTGCCCGACCGTCACGCCGGCGACATGGTGCCAGGCATCGTCGACGGGGATGTCCTTGCCGCCGCTTCCGATCACGACGACGAGCTCACCCTCGTAGTCACAGAAGTCGCTCCGCAGCTCCACGTCGGCTGTCGGGCCGACGAGGCACGACGGGAACTTGGTGAACACCAGCGGGTTCACGGATACCTGCATCGAGCCCTCGGCGGCATGGTCGGCATAGTTGAGACCGATCCCGAACGACTTCTGCGGGCGCGGCACCGGAGGTCCGAGCACCACATCGGCGACGAGACCGGCGGCCTTCCGTTCGGTGAGCGTGGACGACAGGGTCGACAGTTCGGCGGCGTGGCGGAGCGCGTCCATCGGATCGCTCGGGAGGGAACCGTTGCTGATGGTCGCGACGTCGTAGTAGTGGTCACGGTGGATGAGCGCAGCGCGGCCGTCCACGTTCGCGAATCGATATCCCATCGGTCTCAGCGCCCTTTCTCGGTGTGAGTGCGTGTTCGCGCTGCGCTCGGTCCGAGCAGCATTGCGACGAGGGTGTCGGCATGCGACGTGATCAACGCGTCGCTGATGACGTCGTCCGCGCCACTTCGGCCGAGCAACCGTCGTGCTTCGGCGGCGTTCACGTAGAGCAAGGACGCCGCCCCCAGCACCGTGTAGTAGATGACGACGGGGTCGGCGTCGAGCTCGGTCGCGCCGCTCTCGCGTACCTCCCGCCACAGCATCCCGAGCTGCTCGAATCGTGCTCGCACGTGAGTCTCGACGATCCAGGCCAGGCGATCGGAGTCGGCGGTGGCTTCGTGCACCATGATCCGGTTGAGCTCCGGAAGGCGCGCGACCGAACGGACGAGCGCACGGATGCTCCTCGCGAGCACTGCCGCTGGGTCGGCCTCGGAACCGGGCTCGAGCGCCGCCGCGAACTCGTCATCGAACCGTCCGAAGAGATGATCCACCGCGGCCCGCCACAGCACGTCCTTCGACTCGAAGTGGTACGTCAGTTGACCCTGGCGCACCCCGGCGCGGGCGGCGATCGCTCGAGTCGACGCTGCGTCGAACCCCGCGGCGGCGAACTCGTGCAAGGCCGCGTCGAGCAGCGCCTGGCGGGTGAGGACGCCGCGCTCCTGGGCGACACGCGCGACACGCGCAGCCGGTTCGACGTCGACGTTCACGGAAGCAAACTAGGTCAACTGACCAAATGTGTCAAGATCGGGGAGACGGCGGAGCGACGTCAACTCACTCGATGATCGGCGAAGTTGGACGTGGAGAGCGCCGTGTCACGTCGAGTGATCAGGAACGCTGCGTAGTCGGGGTGGCGACGGGTCAGCCAGTTGAGACCGTCAGGACCCATGACGAACACTGCGGTGGCGTATGCATCCGCGTAGGTGAGATCGGGTCCGATGATCGTGACGCTCGCCAGGTCGGCGGTCGGTTCACCGGTCGACGGATCGATGATGTGCGCGCCTCGCTCGTAGGTTGCCGAAGTGGCGATCGCCAGCCGATCTGCGCCTGCGACGACCGCTGCGCTCCGGTCGGGCAGGTCAGGGTGGCGGATGCCGACCAGCCATGGCTCACCTGGGCGCGCATGACCACGGAGTGCGATGTCGCCGCCGGCGTTGATGCAGAAGTTCGTGGCACCGTGGCGTTCGAGGATGGTTGCGGCTCGTTCGATCGACCAACCCTTCACCACTCCGGAGGGGTCGAAGTGGCTGCCGTTCGGTGCGGGGACCACGAATGCGTCGAACGCTCCGCCCGTGTCGTCGCGCAGCTCCTCACACAGCGCCACGACCTCACCGACCTCGCGGGTCATGTCCTCGGCCGACGCGATGCCGAGACCGACTCGGCTGATCGGACTGTCGGGGATGTACGTGCTGTACGTCGCGTCCACGTGGTGGAGCCACTGCACGACCTCGTCGAGCGCGTCGCTCGGCAGATCGTCTCGGATGTCGATCGACACGGCCATGCCCATCACGAACTCGACGTGGTGCCGACCGCGTCGTGACTGGGTCAGCGAGTCGCGACCTGCATTCGTCATCTGCGCGTTCATGAGGTCGCGCTCGACTGGACCGTGGTGGCGTGTGCGAGGTCGATGGCTGACTGCAGCGAGATCTTGTAGCTGTCGGTGGTGTAGGTCGCTCCCGAGACGGTGTCGACGTTGGCGCTCTGGGCGGACAGGGCCTCGCTGACGAGGGTCGGGGTGGCGCGGTCGTTGATCGAGATGCTCTTGCGGTCACCGGTCGGCGTCTGGAGAGCGACGACGTCGGTGATCTTTCCGCCGGCAACGGTGATCTGGACTTGTACCGGTCCGTACTTGTTCGTCGCTGTTGCTCCGGCGTACGTCCCGTCGGCGAGCGCGGACGTCGTGTTCGTGCTCGCTGCTGCGGGTGTCGTGGACGCAGCGGTCGCCGATGGCGACGCGTTCGGGGCGGCCGCCGCGGCGGGGGGAGTGGCGACGGCAACGGCGACGCCGGTGACCGAGTTCGTCGTGCTCGACGCACCGACGGAGTCGGTGTGCTGGAAGTAGGCGCTCAGCCCGGCGGTCGCGGTGAGGCTCATCAGGACTGCTGCGGCGCGGCTGCGCTTGGCAGCATGTCGCTTGCGATGACGACCGTTCGGTGACGTGGTTCCGCTCGTGGTGGAGGGTGTTGTGGCGGCGCGGCTGGCGGCCAGCCGATCGAGGCGTGCCTGCACGACGGGGTCGATCGGCGTCGGCGGCGGTGAGGGCGAATGGAGGTCTGTGTCCATGCACCCAGTCAGCCGCCGCTTGATCAGAAACGACCTAGGTCTTCCTGGGAGCTTCCTGTGACCTGGCGAGCGCCAGACCCCACACGCGGAGACCGAACGGGTACACGGCTCCTCCGACCGCCAGCGGCATGAGCACGTTGAACGCTGGGGTGTGCGCATCGGAACCGAGCTGGTAGGCGTGGACACATGCGAGCGCAGTGGCCGGGACGGACAAGAGGTGCACGGTGCGCCACGTACGGCGACGAAACAGCATCTTCGGCCATGACGTGAACACGACGACGACCAGGCCGTAGAACGCGACCACCCCCCACGTGAACGCGGTGGTCTGGCTCTGCGCCGCGCCAGGTACGAACACGGTGGCGAGATCCACGCCGAGGTCGGGATCCGCGAACGCCGCGACGACGTGCACCGCGGTGAAGACGAGGGCCAGCCCGCCGAGGCCCCTGTGCATGTCCAGCCACCACGCAGGCCGCAGCCGGGTGCCGGTTTCGCGCGACGAGAACAGGAAGCCCCACGCCAGTGAGGCCAGCATCAGCACGGTCGCCACGATCCCGGTCGACCTCGTGACGTACCACAGCCAGTTGTTCAACCTGACCCCCTTGCGTCGCCGCTCGGAACAACCGTACGACGACCGCAGTTCTACTGCTTCGCGTGACGTCGGTGCCCGGCCGTCGCTGTCATCATGGGAACCGTATGACGGCTGACACGGCGCCGACAGCTCCTGGCTCCGGGGGCCGAGAACGGCATCACGGGGAGCGTTCCGGTTGGCTTCGAGCCGCAGTGTTGGGAGCGGACGACGGGATCGTCTCCGTCGCCAGTGTCGCCATCGGGGTGATCGCCGCGGGCGCGACTCGCAACGCCGTGTTCGCGGCCGCGCTGGCCGCGATGACAGCGGGCGCGATGTCGATGGCCGCAGGCGAGTACGTCTCCGTCAGCTCGCAGCGCGACACCGAGCTCGGTGACCGGGCCGTGGAGCGCGATGAGCTCGCGGAGGATCCCGCCGGTGAAGCCCGCGAACTGGCGGCCATCTACCGACGGCGGGGACTCTCAGCGGACCTGGCCAGCCAGGTTGCGGCTGCGCTCATGACGGCGGACGCGCTCGCGGCCCACGCACGCGACGAGCTCGGTCTCAGCGAGGAGACCCGTCCGCGGCCGATGCAGGCGGCCTTGTCGTCGGCTGCGAGCTTCCTCCTCGGCGCCACGCTGCCGATGATCGCGCTCGTTGTCGCACCGACCGCCCTCGCCACCGCAACCGTCGTCGTGAGCGCGATCAGCGCGCTGGTCATCCTCGGGATGGCGGGCGCCAAGGTCGGCGGTGCTCCCATCGTCCGGGCCGGTTTGCGTGTCGGAGTGGGCGGGAGCCTGGCCCTCGCCGTCACGGCGGGCGTCGGTCACCTCGTCGGTGCCGTGACCGGCTGACAGGACGTCACGATGCCTGCGGGAGCGCACATCGGCCGCTTCGTCACCACCACCATCCCGTCGCGCCAGTAGAGGAGCCCACATGACCAGAACCGTCAGCACCGTCAGCACCGTCGGCACCAACCCGCCCGACGCGCCCGGCGTCGAGCCCGCCGGCGCTCGCGATGTAGCACCGTGGCCGGGCGCCCGCGGCCGCCGCACCGCGATCGTCGCCCAGTTCGGCGGCGACCGGGCCGACCTCGCGCAGTGGGCGTTGACCACGGCCGATCCACTGGCCGACGCCGTCGCCGTCGCGATCCACGCCGAAGGAGTGGGGGTGCGCGCGGCGTTCAGCAGCGGTGTCACCAACGGCCTGGCGTCCCTCGTCGATCCGCACCCGGCTGTCGCCGCGCTGCTCGCCAGCACCGAGACGCGGCCCGACTACGCCGACGATGAGCTCCTCGACCGCGGCTCGGCGCCTTTCTACACGGCGCCCGGGCCCGTGCACCTGGTGTCGTTGAGTGCCGGTGCCCTCATCCGGGTGTACGACTCCCCGTCGATCGCCAGCGTGCTCACCACGACGGGGCGGTTGATCGACGGAGCCGAGCGCCGCATTCGCGAGACCGGACAGTGGGTCGCCACGGCCATGCTGCCCGGCGCGCTCCGCGCCGGCGAGCCCGGGTACGTCGCGACGTTGCAGGTGCGTCTGCTCCATGCGCTCAAACGGGATGTCGCCCGGCGCCGCGGCTTCGACGAGGCCGCCTTCGGTGCTCCCATCAACCAGGTCGACCTGGCCCGCACCTGGATGGACTTCACGCTGACGTCGTTCCGCGCGGAGGAGCAGATGGGCTTCGGCCTGACGACCAACGAGTCGGCGACGCTGTACCGCTACTGGTGGCTGCTCGCCCATCTGCTCGGCATCGACCCACGCCTTGTCGAGGGCCTCGCCAGCAACGACCAAGCTGCTCGAGTCGACGAGCTCCTGCAGGCGGTGACCGGTCCGCCGATCCCGGAGTCGGCGCAGCTCGCCGCCGCGACCGTGGCATCGATCTCGGCCGATCTCCACGAGGCGCTCTCGATCCCCTCCGGCCTCGGCGCGAAGGCACTGAGCACGTTGGCTCGCCGCTTCCACGGCGAGACGTTGTCCGACGACCTCGGTCTCCCGCACTCGGCGACCGCCAGCGTCGTGCTCGACAAGGCGATCCAGGCGGCTCGGGCGCGCCGGAGCAAGCTCCGTCGCGACCCCGTCAAATGGGATGCCGCACGCGAGAAGCACCTCGCCGACGCCCGCAAGCAGCTCGCCACGATCCGCGACGCGCCGGAGTACCGCAGTGAGTCCGCCTCCGCGCCCGATCGGTGAACGCACGACCGCGTCCGTCGTCGCACGGCGTTGTCCGAGTCGCACGGCGTTGGTCCGAGTCGCTGGAGCGGGCCCGAGTCGCCCGGCCGCGAAAACCCGCTCAAGCGACTCGCGCCCGCTGGAACGACTCGGACCACGACCGGGCGACTCGGACCACGACCGGGCGACTCGGACCACGACCGGGCGACTGGAACGAGCGGTCGGGTTCGACCGAGGGCGCGCCGGATCAGTCCTTGCGACAGATGTAGTGCACGTTGAGGATGTCCTCGGGGACCTTCATCGTCTCGACGGACGTGAAGCCGGCCTCACGGAACATCTCCCTGGCCTTCTGCTCTCCCCACATCGTGCCGAGCCCGGCGCCGTCGAGTGCGAGCGACACGGTCATGCAGTGGAAGGTCGACACCGAGTAGAGCATCGCTGCGAGCGGATGTTCGAGGTTGTCTTCGACGTTGCTGGAACCGGCGATGTCGACGCACAGGAACACGCCGCCCGGCCTCAGCGAGTCGGCGATGCCCTTCAACACGACGTCTGGTCTGGCCTGGTCGTGCACTGCGTCGAAGACGGTGATGAGGTCGAACTGCATCGTCCCGTCGAGCGTCGCCGCGTCCTTCACCTCGAACGTCGCATTGGCAAGGCCCAGCGCTGCGGCCTCCTGCTGCGCGGCCGCGACGCCGTCCACGGAGAAGTCGAGGCCGTGAAAGCGGCTGTTCGGGAACTCCTTGGCCATGAGGTTGATCGCGTGGCCCTGGCCGCAGCCGACATCACACACGTCGATACCCTCACGCAGCCGATCGAGCAGCCCGTCGACGAGGCCCAACTCACCTTCGATCAGCGCAACGTCGTGCACCTGGCCGCTCATCTCGGCCATCAGCTCCTGGAACTTCGGGAACCGCGAGTAGGGCACCCCTCCACCCGCCCGGAAGCAACCGACGATCTCGTCCTCCACGCCCCCCATCAGCGCCGTGAACTGGGCCATGCTGGCCATGTTCCCGGGTCCGGCGGCGCGTGTCAGCGACGCGGCATGCTCGGGCGGCAGCACGTAGGTGCGGCTGGCCGGGTCGTAGACGACGAACGCACCGACCGTCATGGCGTTGAGCCACTCTCGGACGTAACGCTCGTCGAGGCCGGCAGCCGCGGCGACCTGCGCGCTGGTGGACGGCGGAAGCGTCGCCATGGTGTCGAAGAGGCCGGTGCGGTGACCGACGCTCGTCATCAGGCTCAACATCGACGCGTTCATCAACCCAACCATGCGGCCGGCGAACTCCTCGACCTTCTCGAGGTCCGGGTGAGTAGTGGTCATCGTTCGCTCCTTCGTCTCGTTCACTGATCCGTCTCGTCGACAGTGCGGCGCGTTACATCTCCAGCTCCACCAATCCACGCGTTTGGTTCGGGGAGACCGGACCGAGAGCTGCAGCAATGGTCCAGAATGGCGGCCGGGCATGTGGTCGGAGCCGCGACGCAATCCGCTGAGCCATTGGGACACAGCGTGCTCATCGATTCTCGAACAGCAGCCGGGCGTCTCCCCCGACGTTGCCGCCTCACCCCCGATGCGGTCTTCTGACAGGGATATACCTCGACGCACCATCTGTCAACAGGCTCACCACGGCGGCTGGCGTTCATGCTCTGCCGGAATCGAGCGAAGGTCAGGCGCGTACGAACTTGCGGCACCTGATCCACACGCTTCGCCAGGCGATCCCGGTGGTCGACCGGTTCTTGGAAGTGACGACGCAGACGATCTCGTGGCGCAGCGATCCACCGAGTTGGATCGATGTGGCCGCGTTCGACGCTGCTCAGGCCGCCGCAAATGCCCCGGGCGTCACGTCGCTGCTGGAGATGGACGCGCTGCGAACGGCGATCGACCTGTACCGGGGCGACCTGCTCGACGGGTGCTACGACGAATGGGTCGTGACCGTGCGCGAAGGTTTCCGCGACCGTTACCTGGCCCATCTGCAGCGATTGTCGGAGATCCTGGTCGTGGACGGCCGCTCTGCCGAGGCGATCCGCGTCTGTCGCGAGTTGCTGCGGAACGACCCGTTGCGTGAGGACACCTCTCGCCTTCTGATGGGAGTGCACGTCGTGGCGGGCGATCGCGCCTCGGCGGTCCGCGTGTTCCACGAGTGCACCTCGACATTGCGTCGCGAGCTGGCTGTCGCACCGGCGGCGGAGACCGTGGCGGCGCACACCGCGCTGATGCGCGACGCTGCCGGCGAAGCGGCCGATCCGCCGTCGACATCCATCCTCGTCGCGCCGCTCATCGGGCCCGAGCGTGAGTTGGAGCAAATTTGTCGCGCGTTGGCAGGACGCGGAGCACGGCCAGGCGCGGCTGGTGCTCGTGACGGGGGAGCCCGGGGTCGGCAAGACCCGCCTCGTCGAGGACCTCATGGCGTGGTGCGTGCCCCGCGGTGTGCTCG
>JAODBQ010000150.1 GCA_025464045.1 Ilumatobacteraceae bacterium | reverse complement strand
TCTCAAGGTTGTGGCTCGTCCGCGCCGCCGGCCGGATCGATCAGCGCGATGCCGAACTCCGGAGCGAAACGGCGGCGGAGGTGGCCGGGCGACTCGGTGACGAGCACTTCGAGGGTCGGCCTCACGTGGCCCTCGATCAAGTGCCCGCCGCGCGCGTCTCCGGTGGCGGTGCCGACCACGACGTGCGCGTGAACCTTGGGCCCGTCGTCACCGCGTGCGATATCGCCGAGCAACGACAACACCTCGACCTGTTCGTCAACCGCGATCGGCTGGTACCGAGACGTCACGATGTCGAAATACCCGAGCGTCGCCCGTGAGAATCCACCGATCGCGGTGAACCGGGCTGCGTCGAGGGACTCGGCGCGAGCGAACTCGTCGAGGCCGCCGGCAGCTTCGTCGTCCGCGTCGAAGATCAGGGCCCACGTACGTTCGTCACCTCCTCGAAGAAGTTGGTACTTCATCGCGTCTCCTCGCGTCTCCGAAATCAGCGTGAAGATCTCGCGCTCGCAGTTCACCCCGCGGACGCGTAGCGGGGGGTGTTTGGGCGACGTCGCGCACGAGCTGTTTCGGGCCGGCCTGCTCGCACATCATCGTGTGGCCGATCAGCGTCACCGCGCACCTCCTTGCATCTCCAGCGCCCGCGTCACGACGGTGAGGTCCTGGTCGCCGAGCCCGGCGGCGACGACCTCCTGCCACTCGTCGGCCAAAGACCTGAGCACGTCGAACCGGTCGTTGCCGGCCGCGTCGAGAGCGAGGCGCACGTCTTTGAGCGCGAGCCGCAGCGCGAACTGCGGTGAGAAGTCGCCGTTCACGACGCGTTGGAGCTTGGCCGACTGCCATGGAGACACGAGCGGTCCCGCCTTCAGTGCGTCGACGAGCGTCCGGGTATCGAGACCCAACCGACGAGCAAGCGCGACGGAGGCGTCGATCGCTTCCGCGCCGAACGCCAGCCACGTGTTGTTCACGACCTTCACGCGCGTGCCGGTGCCGGCCGGCCCCACCCACAGCGTCTGGTGGCCGAGGGCGTCGAACAGGGGAGTGACGCGCTCCCGAACCGCGTCGGGACCTGACGCGAAGATCGTCAGCTCACCGTGCTCGGCCGGGTCCTTGCTGCCCGAGACGGGCGCGTCGACGAGGGTGATGTCGGGACGCTCCTGCTCGACGAGGGCGGCGACGCGCTCGATGCCGGCCACCCCGATCGTGCTCATCTGCACCCAGATCGAGCCGGGCGCCAGCGCCGCCAGCATGCCCTCGTCACGGGCCGTCGCGACGACGGCGTCGGCGTCGGGCACCATCGTGACGACGATCGCCGCTCGCCGAGCCGCGTCCGCCGCGCTCTGTGCCACGTCGGCGCCCAGGCCGGCGAGGTCGCGGGTCGCCTCCGGTGCGCGGTCCCAGACGATGGTCGCGATCCCGGCCCGCAACGCGCTGGCCGCCATCCCATGCCCCATCGTCCCGACGCCAATGATCGCAACCGGTTCACTCGTAGCCGTCATCGAATGCTCCCTCTCGAAGTCGGCCTCTGCCGAACTAGGTGATCTCAGGACTCATCGTGCGATACCCGTGCAATGGGAACCTCACGCGGACGTGTAGGACTCTGTCGCTCCAGCTGGAGTCACCTCGACGATGAGATGCTTCATCACTGGCTGCTCACTCTGGGTGCTGACGTCGGCGATGCCGCACAAGACGTTGAGTTCCGGCATGTAGCCGGCTGCGCAGCCGGCCGGGACCTCGTAACGGACGGCTCGATAGCCGTGCACCTTTCGCTCCGTCCCGTCTTTCGAGAAGCTGGTGATGTCGATGAGGGCGAACTCTTCGAGGCCGCGGTCACGCATGTCGTTCTCGTTCATGAAGACGACGGTGCGCAGGCCCTTCAGGCCGCGGTAGCGATCGTCGTTGGAGTAGATGGTGGTGTTGAACTGGTCGTGGGACCGAACCGTCGCAAGCATCAAACGGCCGGTGCCCGGATCGATGTCGTCGGGCAGTGGCGCCACCGAGAACTCGGCGCGACCGGAGGCAGTGTGGAAGACCCGTTCGCGTGCCGCTTGACCGAGGCGAAAGCCGTGAGGCTGTCGGGCGCGGCGGTTGAAGTCCTCGAAGCCGTCCAGCGCCTGGGCCATCGTGTCGCGGATGCCGTCGTAGTCGTCGGCGTAGTCCTGCCAGGGTGTGGTGCTTGCCGGGAGTGTGGCCTGGGCCATGCCGGCGAGGATGGCGCATTCGGAGCGCAGCTGCGGCGACCCAGGGTCCGTCATCCCATAGGAGATGTGCACCATCGACATCGAGTCCTCCACCGTGATGCCCTGCAGGCCGCTCGCTTGGGAGTCTTTGTCGGTGCGGCCCAGGCAGGGGAGGATCAGCGCCCGCTGGCCGTGCACGACGTGGCTGCGGTTGAGCTTGGTGCTCACCTGCACGGTCAGCTCACAGGTGCGTAGCGCCTCGAACGTGTACGCGAGGTCCGGGCTTGCGAGTGCGAAGTTGCCGCCCAGAGCGACGAACACCTTCACGGCGCCGCGGCGCATCGCCTCAATGGTGGCGACGGTGCCCAGGCCGTGCCGGCGGGGCGGGTCGAACCCGCAGACCTGGCCGAGGCGATCGAGAAACGCCTCGTCGGGTCGGTGATTGATCCCGCAGGTGCGATTGCCCTGCACGTTGCTGTGCCCCCGGATCGGACACGGACCGGCGCCAGGACGGCCGATGTTGCCTCGCAGCAGCAGCAGGTTGACGATTTCGCGCACTGTGTCGACGCCGTGCTCGTGCTGTGTGAGGCCGAGACACCACGCGACGATGACTCGCTTCGACGCGATGTACACGTCGGCGAGCCGGCGGATGGCGGCCTCGTCCACGCCGGCATCGCGTGTCAGGTCGGCCCAGGGAGTGGCCGTGACGAGGGCGCGGTAGTCGTCGACGCCGGTCGTGTACTGCTCGATGAACTCCCGGTCGAGCACGGCCGGATCCTGCTCGGCCGCCTCGAAGACCGCCTTGGCCACGCCGCGCAGCAGGGCCAGGTCGCCGCCGATCCGCACCTGCACGTTCATCGCCCCGATCGCCGTCGCGTGGAAGGTCGCCATGTCGACGAACTCGTGGGGAACGATCGTGCGCCGCGACGCCGCTTCGATCAACGGGTTGATGTGGACAACCTGCGCCCCTCGCCGATCAGCCTCAGCCAGCCAGGTGAGCATCCGCGGCGCGTTGGTCGCCGCGTTGTCGGCCATCAGCCAGATCGCGTCGGCCGCCTCCCAGTCGTGCAGATCGACGGTGCCCTTCCCGGTCCCGATCGCCGCCGTCATCGCCCGGCCGCTCGCCTCGTGACACATGTTCGAGCAGTCCGGCAGGTTGTTCGTCCCGAACTCGCGCACCCACAGCTGGTACAGGAACGTCGCCTCGTTGCTGAGCCGCCCCGACGTATAGAACGACGCCTGGTCCGGGCTCTCCAACCGACGCAGCGTGTCGCCGACCAGTGCGAACGCGTCCTCCCAGGTGATCGGCTCGTACTTGTCGGTTCCCGGGTTGTAGCTCATCGGCTCGGCCAGCCGTCCCACCGCCTCGAGGTCGTAATCGCTCCACCCGGCCAGCTCGCTCACGGCGTGCGCACGGAAGAACTCGCGGTCGGCCGTCGCCGGCGCCAGCTCCCACGTGGCGTGCTTGACGCCGTTCTCGCAGATGTCGAGGCGCAGCCCACTCGGGTCGTCCGGCCAGGCGCAGCCCGGACAGTCGAACCCGCCGTCCTCCTGGTTCATCACGAAGATGGCGCGAATGCCCTCCAACGGCTCCCCCGCCCGCTCGAGCACCGCGCCGACACTGCGCGCCGCACCCCACCCAGCCGCAGGATGGTGGTATTCATGGCGGGAAAAGTCGCCGTCAGGCGCGGGCCCCCGCCCCAGCGCAGCGATGCCCGGTACCGCGCCGAGCATCCGCTGCTCCGCGCCGTCGATCTCGTCGGCTGGCGACGTCATCGTTGTTCCTCCTCGCGGGCGAGGTGCGACCGCTCCAGCATGACAGCCCGACTCCATCCGCGCCACCCCTCACCAACGGTGGACGCGTCGTTGACCGACATCGATGTACTACCGAGGTTTCATCGACGAGGTCGTCGTCCGAGCGAGACGCAACGATCGGGAACCGTTGCCTATCCCGTAACGCGCCAGGGTGACGGCGAGCTGCCTGCCAACGAACGCCGGCTGAGCAACACAAGGGATGGCGACTTCACGGCACGCGAGACGAGCCGGCCGGCCATCCCCCGTACGGGACCGTGAAGACCTCGAGGAAGTGCCCGCTGGGATCGCACCAGTAGACGCCGCGGCCTCCGTCGTTGTGGTTGATCTCGTTGGTATGCCCGAGGTGCGGCTCCGGGTAGTGCTCGATCCCCCATTCGCGGATGCGGCCGTAGATCTGGTCGAAGTCCGCTTCCGTGACGAGGAAGGCGTAGTGCTGGGGGTGGACCACTTCGCCGTCGGCGACCTGAGCGAAGTCGAACGTGGCACCGTGTTCGACGGGAACAGCCAGGAAGGGACCGAAGCGGCGCGCTGCAGGCAACCCCATCATCTCGCTGAAGAACGTCGCCGACTCCAGCGCGTCACGCGCATGGACGATGGTGTGGTTGAAGGCGACCGGCACCCCACCAGTGTGCCCACAACGCACTCGCGAGTCGCCGGTTGCTGGTTCACGGCTCGCGACCGTCCCAGGACCAGCGAGGGAGTGGGAGGTCGTCGGGGACGTCGTCTGCCGAGTCCTGGTACTGGCTCATCGTGGTGGTCGCCCACGCGAAGTAGTCGTGCAGCACCCGTCGGAGCTCCCCGTCCGCGGACAGGCCGACGTCGTCCATGGCGAGGTCGAAGCAGACGATCGCGCGCTGGTCCATCTCGTCGTGGGGGCCGCCGTTGCCACTGTGCGCGCGAACGACCGTCGTCTCGTCACCGTAGCGTTCGGTGAAGGTGTTCGGGCCGCCGAGTGCCTCGGACCAGTAGGCGGCGAGGCGCTCGGTGTGCTGAGGGTGGAACCCGTGACGGAACGCGTGGCTGACGATCTCATCGGCCATCACCCGTCGGTGCCACGCCTCGGCCAACCGAAGGAGACCGTCGGTTCCCCCGGCGGCGTCGTACACGCTCGACATCGCCGAATCGTACGCGGTGCGCTCTCGCCCGGGGACTGTCCGGCAACCTTCGGCTCCTCAGCGTCGCAGAAGCTTGCAACGTCGGTCTCAGGACGTTCGCAGTGGTCGCTGGAGGCGGTCGTGCCTCATTGAACGTCGGTGTAGCTGAGCTGCGCGGAGAGCCGCATGAACCGCATGGCGTCCTGCTGCGGTGCGAGGACCGATTCTTCAAACGGTACGTCGGAGCGTTGGATCACCACGAACGCGTTGCCGGAGGTCTCGCCGTAGGCGACGTCGAGGAACGCATCGAAATGGGTGCCGCTCTGGAGCTGCCCTGACCATCCCTCGCTCACTGAGACGATGGAACCACCGGTCCTGATGCCCGGTCCAGTCATCCCGCGTTGGCTCGACGAACTGGCGGCGAGGAGTGTCGCTTCGGCTGTGCTCAGCGCTGCCGCCGGGCCTGGCGCCTTGTACTCGATCACTGCGAAGTGGTAGTTCCGGAAGGCGAAGGCGGCGCGGAGGGCCTACGGCAGGATCTCGACGTACCCGTCGGTTCCATGTACGCGGATCCGCTGCCCGTCCCGGATCAGCCGGGTGGCGTGTTCCACCCCGACGACGGCTGGCAGGCCGTACTCCCGTGCGATCACTGCGCCATGGGTCATCACGCCCCCGACCTCCGTCACCAGGCCCATGACCGCGACGAACAGGGGCGACCAGCTGGGGTCCGTGTAGGCGGTGACCAGGATGTCGCCCGGTTCGAGATCGGCCTCCGCCACGTCCAGGATGACACGGGCCCGCCCCTCGATGGTCCCGGCGGAAACCGCAAGGCCGACCAGCGCACCGGCCGGCAAGTCGTCGCGTCGGTACGCCCCGGCGACGACCTCACCATCCGATGTGAGCACCCGGGGCGGCGTCAGCGCGTGGTACGACCTGAACGCGTCCTTGCGTTGGCGGATGAGCTGGTCATCCACTTCGTTCGTGCGCACGACGTCGTGGAGCTCCTGGAACGTGAGGTAGAAGATGTCCTCGTTGTCCCCAAGCACATGGGCCTGCGCGAGACGCTCGGCCTCTTCCAGCATGGCCAGCTTGTAGACGAAGTAGCGGCTGACCATGCCGTACTTCGGATACTCCCGGTACCCGATGAACGTCCGGACCCGGTCGATCATCCGCTTGGTCTCTTCGGCCTTCCGCTCCCCGTCCTGCAATGCCCGCAGGCGCTCCAGCAGCTCCTGTTCCTTCCTCCAGGCCACCTGCCGTCCAAGCTCGAAGCGTCGCTCGCCGGCGCCGGGCTCGAAGTTCCTGACATTGCCGAGGATCATGGGCACGAGCGTGGAGGGACGTTCGCTCCAGCGTGGCCTCGTGATGTCGATCTCGCCGACGCCGCGCATGCCGTACCTGTCGAGCCAGGCCCGGATGGCGTCTCGCGCTTCGCGCCCGACCTCGAGTTTGGCCAGCTCGTCCAGGAAGTCCTCGCCCTCGACGTGCTGCAGTTGGAGAAAGAGTAGGCTGCCCGCGACACTAGTTGGCCGG
>JAODBQ010000135.1 GCA_025464045.1 Ilumatobacteraceae bacterium | reverse complement strand
AGCAGACCGCGGACCGCAAGGCCGACCCCGCACTCGCCGAGGAGGGCAGCAGTTCGATCGCTGCCGCGTGGTCCGACAGCCACCGCAACACGCCCAACTGCGATACCCGCACCCACATCGGGCGGTTCACGGTGGATCAGCAGGAGCCGTACTTCACCGAGGAAGGTCCGGTCGGGGCGAAGTCCGACATCTACCAACCGCTCGCCCGTGGCAAGGCCTGGGTCCAGTTCTGCCTGTTCGACGACAACTTCCCAACCACCGGCGAGGAGCCGTTCTCCGACATGGCGTTCCACGCGGTGCTCTGACGACGGGAGCCTGCACGGGCTCGGATCACTCGTCGGAGAAGAAGTCGTCGCCGAACGAGCCGAGGTAGGACCACCAGCCGATCGGCCGGACGCGCACGCGCCGGCCGGTGAGACGGGCGACTGCTGCTCGAAGTTGGTACATGTGGATCTCGCTCTCGCAACGGACGGACACCTCGATGCCCACGTTTGCGTCGTTTCGAACCTGCCTCCGCCGACTCATCGTCGCACAGCGCGATCCGCGGGGGTGCGATGGCCGCCTGCGTGGGCATGATCGTCGCGTGGAAACGCAGCCGACGGAGAGATCGAACGACGAGCGGCGCCTTCGGGCGCTCGAGCGGCGGCGAGCCCAGGAGGACGAGCGCACACGGCGGATGACGCCGTTCCGCGGCCCGGTCATCGCCCATCCCGAGGAGTGGGCCGATCACCACTGGACCAGTCGGCTCCTGCACCGCGCCGGCAGCGCGACGTCGGTGTCCGGGACGGGGATCATGGCCGCGGCCGTGGTCGTCGTCTGGGCGGTCGTGGGCATCGCCACCGAGTTCCCGGGCTGGTGGCAGACCGCGCTCTACAGCGTCACCGGCTCCGTCACCTTCGTGATGGTCTTCGTCATCCAGCACACGCAGGCCCGTCAGGTGTCGTCGATCCAGCGCAAGCTCGACGAGCTGTTGCGCACGGCGTCCGGCGCGGACGACTCACTGATCGCCGTCGAGGAGGCGTCCGACGAGGAGCTGCGCGCGCTCGCCGAGCTGAACGTGGAAGATCGTCGGGCAGCAGAACCACCCAACTGAGCGTCTGGTGCGCCGTCGGAACCACCGTCGCGCCCCACGTCGTCGGGGTCGCCGTCCCCGGGCGGCGGCTCGACGGCGAGATCGCGGCACAACCTCCACGCCAGCGCACCGATGGCGATCGGCGCGACGATCAAGAGGATCCGCAGCAGCACGGTGACGGTGTCGAGGGCGATGTGGAGCTTCTGGGAGATGATGTCCTGGCCGCCACCGATGAACAGCACGACGTAGAACGTGAGCACCGCGACACCGAGCGCGGTGCGGCGCGGTCGCTCGCGTGGCCGCACCAGGAGGTGGTGGTCGGGTCCGTCGACCTCGCCCGACAGCCGCCGATCGACGGCCGGCCAGGCGAAGAGGATCGCGAACGTCAGCGTGGGGAAGACCACCGCTGGCAGGATCGCCTCGGGGACGCGGTAGCCGAAGAGGTGGATCCTGAACGACGGGAACAGCCGCAGTGCGCCCTCCAGCCAACCCATGTACCAGTCCGGCTGCGCGGCAGTGGAGACGGAGGCGGGTTGGTACGGGCCGTACAGCCAGATCGGGTTGAGCTGCACGAGACCGCCCAACGCGGCGAGCACCGCGACGACGACGAGCAGCAGACCGATCGATCGCATCGCGTACGTCGGCCACAGCCGTGAACCGACGACGTTGTCTTCGGTGCGATCCGGACCGCGGAACTGGGTGTGCTTCTGGCGCCAGACGATCGCCAGGTGCACCGACAGCAGGCCGACGATCAGCGCCGGGACGATCAGCACGTGGATCACGTAGAGCCGGGAGATGATGTCGTTCGCGGGGAACTCGCCGCCGAACGCGAGGTACGCCATCCACGTGCCGATCACCGGCACCGAGAGCAGCACCGAGTATGCGATTCGCAGGCCGGTCCCGGAGAGCAGGTCGTCGGGCAGCGAGTAGCCGGTGAAGCCGTTGGCGATCGCGAGGAGCATCAGCGCCAGCCCGATGAACCAGTTGATCTCGCGCGGCCGCCGGTAGGCGCCGGTGAAGTAGATCCGGCACAGGTGCAGCACGATCGCGCCGAGGAACACGAGCGCCGCCCAGTGGTGCACCTGGCGGATCAACAGGCCGGCGCGCACGTCGAAGCCGAGCCCGACGACGGACCGGTAGGCCTCGGACATGTGCTGGCCGCGCAGCGGGCCGTACGAGCCGGTGTAGACGACGTCCTGCGCACTCGCGTGGAAGAAGAACGTGAGGTACACGCCGGTGGCGATGAGCACCATCAGGCAGTACAGCGCGACCTCGCCGAGCATGAACGACCAGTGGTCGGGGAAGACCTTGTCCAGCGCCTTGCGTGTGAACTTCGTGCCGCCGATGCGGTCGTCGGTCCAGCGGAGGAACCGCTTGATGATCACGACGTCCGCCCCGCCGTCGTCGGGACGCCGGGTGACGCCTGCTCCAGAGCGCTCAGCCAGACGACGCCGAGCGCGACACCGCCGATCACAGCGGCCAGCCCGCCGTACGCCCACATCACCACGCCCGCCAGCTGCTGGTCGGCGAGGTCGTGACCCCGATACGTCGCGTACCACGGGTGGTGGGCGAGGCTCAGCGCGAACCCGTACGCCATGGCCGGCAGCGTGGCGACGAACAGGGCCACCGTCGCGGCACCCCCCTGCGCACTGCGCAACCGGAACAGCGCGTCCCACATCGCGAACGCGGTGATCAGCAGCAGTGCGTGCTCGAGCTCGTGCACCGGCGGGCGGCGCACGGCCGCGTCGAACAGTGCCGGCGCGTGCCACGTCAGGAGCGTCGTCACCTGCACCGTCGCTGTGAACGCGAGCCACCGCCACGACACGGCGCCGGGCTCGCGCCGCCCGAGGGTTCGTGCGGCGAGCGCCAGCGGACGACCACGAGCGAGCAGTGGTGCGGCGACCGAGACGAGGATCACGTGCTGGACCATGTGCCCTGCGAGCGATCGCTCGGCCACGCCGTGGAGTGGCGAGACCAGCGCGACGGCGAGCGCGAGCACTCCGGCGAGGAACGCCGCGGGGTGGAACGGCGACCGGTCCGGCTGACGCAGGACCGCGAACCCATAGGCGAGCACGAGCAGACCCAGCTCCACCGCCACCACCCACGTGTTCACGGACGGCCTCGACGGATCACGGAGACGAGCACGCCCTCGTACACGACCAGGACAAGGCTGAGCGCACCGATCACGAGGCCGAGCAGACCGAGGAACGCGGTGCGGCCGGCCGGCGTCGGGTCCGCTTCCTCGTCCATCCCGAGGCGGGCGTAGGACCAGCTGATCCGCATGCCCACGAGCACCCCGAGCGCGAGCACCACGGTGAGGCCGTGCATCACCCAGACGACGTCGCGGTGCTCCTCGTGCAGCGGCACCAGGCTCGCCTCGGCGATGAGGTGCACCATCCAGGTCACGATCCCGCCGAACGTGGCGAACCACAGCACCGGCCCCGACGGCGCTGGCGTCGTCGGTCGGGGTCGCTCCATCGTCTGCTCGCCGGACGCGCTCATCGGATGTGCGCCGTCAGGTAGAGCGAGGCGAACACGAAGATCCAGACGGCGTCGACGAAGTGCCAGTACATCGAGAACAGGGTCACTGTCTGGTGGCGTCCGGCGTCGAACCAGCCGATGGACGCCTTGATCTGCACCACCAGGCTCATCAGCAGCCCGGCGACCAGGTGCAGTCCGTGGAGCCCGGTGATGACGACGAACAGCGACGCGTAGGCGTTGTCCTTCGCGCTGAACTCCAGCGTGTGGAACTCGATCACCTGGTTGACGACGAACGCGGCACCGAGCAGCCAGCTGACGGCCAGGGCGACCCGCAGCTGACCGACCCTGTTGCGGCGGATCGCCGCCTCGCCCCAGAGCAACGGCAGGCTGCTGGCGAGCAGCACGACCGTGAACAGCGCGATCGGCCACAGCTTCGGCGGGGCGATTCCGCCCTCCGGCCACTCCGGCGAGTTCGCGCGCACGAAGAAGTAGGCCGACAGCAGGGCCGCGAAGATCATCGCCTCGGTGGTGATCAGCATCACCATCCCCCACGATCCGATCGAGCGGCTGCGCGCCTGCGGACCGAGTGCGACGCCCTCGGTGCTCACGGCCGGTCGACCTCCGTGCGCCACGCCCAGGCGGTGATCCCGGCCAGGGCCACGATCACGCCGATCACGAGGACCAGCGCGGCCGACACCAGCAGCCCGAAGAAGAACACGAGCACGCCGAGCGCGGCGAGGCACGGCAGCGCGCTCGGCCGGGGGATCCCCATCCCGCGCTCGGGCAACGTGTCCAGTCCGGAGGTGATCGGCGACGTGCGCTCCAGGGCGCCCTGCTCGCCCTGGCTGTGGGTCAGTTCGTCGTCGCTGTCCGCGGCGAGCTGCAACGGCGCCGGGAACCACAGCGGGTGGCGGCTGGCGACCACGGGCACCGCGTCGAAGTTCTGGTCGGGCGGCGGCGAGCTGATCGCCCACTCGAGCGTGTCGGCGTGCCACGGGTCCGGTCCGGCGACGGGGCCGCGCCGCAGGCTGAGCACGACGTTGAGCACGGTCAGCAACGTGCCCGCGGCGAACAGCACGGAGCCGAGGCTGATGATCAGGTTCAGCGTGGCCCAGCCGAGCCCGGCGTCGTACGTGTACACGCGGCGGGGCATGCCCATCTCGCCGAGCACGTGCATCGGGCCGAACGTCACGTTGAAGCCGACGAGCATCGTCCAGAAGCTCCACTTGCCGAGACGCTCGTCCATCATCCGGCCGGTCATCTTCGGGAACCAGTAGTAGATCGCGCCGAAGATCGGGAACACCACCGCGCCGTTGAGCACGTAGTGGAAGTGGGCCACGACGAAGTAGCTATCGGTGACCTGCAGATCGAACGGCAGCGACGCGACCATCACCCCGGTGATCCCGCCGAGCAGGAAGATCACGAGGAAGCCGAGGGCGAACAACATCGGTGTCGTGAAGCGGACCCGTCCGCCCCACATCGTGCCGATCCACGCGAAGTAGAGGATCGCGCTGGGGATCGCGATCACGAAGCTCGCCGCGGAGAAGAACCCCATCGCCGTCGTCGGCAAGCCGTTCGCGAACATGTGGTGCACCCACACCCCGAAGCTGATGAACGCGTTGCCGAGCAGCGCCCCCACCGTCCACACGTAGCCGGCCAACGGGCGTCTCGAGAACGTGGTGATGAGCTGCGTGACCATCACGACGGCGGGGATAAACAGGATGTACACCTCCGGATGACCCCAGAACCAG
>JAODBQ010000129.1 GCA_025464045.1 Ilumatobacteraceae bacterium | reverse complement strand
GACGTCCGCAGCCGACCCACGGCGACCGCGATCGCGGACGTGACGATCCACCGGTCGCCGGTCGTCCGCACACGCTGGAGCAATCGTGGATCGACGAGTCGTCGCGGTTGGTCACCGCGGCGCCGATCACCCATGCGCCGACGAATGCCGCCGGTCCGGCCACACGCCGACCACCGCCAGCCGCACCGCATCCGGCTCGGCCGGCGACGAGCTCATCGACCGAGCGATGCGCGCACCCGCGGCGCCTCGACAGCAACCGTCGTGGCCGCCGTGCCCGTCGTCCGCGTCGTGCCCGTCGTGGCCGTCGTGCACGCCACGGCTCGGCGTTGGCGGCGCCGCCGCCACCACATCACGCCGAGCGGCGCGACGAGCAGACCGGCGAGCCCGAACACCAACGCACCGAGGACCGACGCCAGCCCGACGGCGCCGAGGAAGCCGAGGATCGGGCCCGCGCAGCATGCCGCACAGGCGGCCGCACCGGCACCGATCACCGCTGCGCCCTCGCGCTTCGAGCTCATTGCTGGGCCCCGAAGACGGCGGCGACGAGCACACCGGCGTCGTCGGGCGAGCGCACCTCGAGCGCCACGCCGCGGCTGTCCACGGTGATCGCGAACGAGAGGGACTGGCAGCAGTCCTGCTCGGCAGCGGTCAGGCGGATGAGCTCGTCGAGTGGCGCGCCCGACTGCAGCGAGATGCGGATGCCGCGGTCGATCACCTCGCGGTTCATCGCGTGCGCGAGCAGCGCGTGCCACTCGGTGATGCGGTCGCGCAAGGAGCCGCGATCCAACGTGCACGAGATCGGCTTGCTCGACAGCTGCACCCCCTGGGCGATCGGCGCCGGAGCGTCCGCCGTGGGATCGCTGACGCAGCCGCACGTGTCGTCGCACCTGCCCTCAGGGCGGTGCCGCTCCAAGGCCGCGGCGGCGCGTTGCAGGTCGGCGGTCAGCGTCGTCAGGACGTCGATCTGCCGCTCGGCGGCGGCCAGCTTCTCGGCCACCACTTCGCGCAGACGATCCTGCACCGGGCCACAACGTCCGCCGTCCCACGCGGCACTGAGGTCGCCGATCTCCTCCAGCGTGCAGCCGAGCTGCTTGGCCCGGGCGATGAACGCCAGCCGCGCGAACGTCTGCTCGTCGTAGAGCCGGTAGCCGCGCTCGCTGCGCGCCGGCGCAGGGAGCAGCCTGATGTCCTCGTAGTAGCGCAGGGTCGGGGCGCTGAATCCGCTCCGTTCGGCGACGTCCTTGATCCTGTAGGTGGTCACGGGCGGAGCGTAGACCTTCATGTCGACTTGAAGGTCAAGAGGTCTCTCGGGCGTGCGTACCCTGACGCGATGTCCGCACCCGGCTCGCCCCACGCACCTGCCCGGCGTGGCTGAGCCGGTGATGGGTTGCGCCGTCACGGACCGTCGGGCCCGTTCGGTGCTGCGCGCGTACCCGGAGCTGCTCGCGGTGCTGGTCGCGGCGATCGTCGGGCTCACGGTGCACGCGCCGTTGCGGTGGCTCGTCGACCACCACGGCATCGACGTGCTCCTCGTCGTCCTCGTGTTCGCAACCGCGGCGACGATCACCGTCGGCGACGTCAGCCGGGTTGCCGCGGTCAAGGGGCGCCTCGCGCTCGGGCTGGTCGCGGGGATCACCGTGCTGCCGGCGCTCGCCTGGCTCGTGTCGCGGATCGTCGCCACCGGCCCGTTGCGCGACGGGATCGTGACGATCGGCCTGGCCCCGTGCGAGATCGCATCCGTGGCGACCGTCTCGATGGCGGGCGGCCAGCCTGCTGCTGCCGCGGTGATGCTCGTCGGTTCGACGCTGCTCACCGTCACGCTCGCCGGTCCGATCCTGATCCTCTCGACGAGCGGGTCGCGCGTGAGCACGGGCGATCTTGTCGTCGACCTCCTGCTCGTCGTCGTCGTCCCGCTCGCCGTCGGGATCCTGCTGCGAGCCACCCGCAACGTCGGCGCCGGGCGGGATTACCTCACCGGCGCGGTGGCGATCTTCGCCGTCGCCGGTCTCGTCGCGCTGATCGCCAGCCGAGTCGAACTGTCCCGCGACTACAGCGGCGTCGCCGCCGCTGCGCTGGTGTTCACGTTCGGGGCCGCCGTCCTCGGACGGGTGCTGTCGATCGGCGCCAACCGTCGGCTCGCGACGTCGATGGTGCTGACCACGTCGATGCGCGACTTCGCGATCGCCGCCGCCATCGCAGCGTCGGCGTTCGGAGCGGACGCCGCGGCACCGCTCGGGCTGTACGGCATCGTCGTGCTCGTGTGGGGAACGGCCGCGGCCGGAGTCCTCCGCGCGCGGGGCTCGGCCGACCTGCGCACCGCTACGCGGGGGCCGGCTCGCCGTCCACCGTGATCTGCGTGCGGTCGGGGTAGAAGGAGAGGAACCCGGCGATGTCCGCGGCGGCGGGGATCGGCGATTCGTATGCCCAGACGATGCCGTCGTGGGAGGTCCCGCCGATGTCGGCCGACCAGTAGGAGGCCTCGCCCTTGAACGGGCAGGTGGTGTGGAACGACGTCGCGCGGAGCAGGTCCATGCGCACGTCGGCCTGCGGTACGTACCAGCGGGCCGGCAGGCCCGTCTCGTCGAGCCGCAACGCGTGGTCGCTCGTGGCCAGCAGCTCCCCGTCGAGTCGGACCTCGACATGCGCGTCGCTGGGCGTGATGGTGACGGTGTGGCCTGAGGTCATGGGGCGTGCAACCCCGTGGCCGCCGCCGCCATTCCGAAGGCTCAGCCGAGGCGCGGATCGACGAGCCCGGCGCGGTACGCGCCGATGATCGCCGCGGCCCGGTCACGTGCGTCGAGCTTGGCGAAGACGTTGCCGACGTGGGTCTTCACCGTCCGCTCGCCGAGGTACAACGCCGCGGCGATCTCCTGGTTGGTGCGTCCGCGAGCCATCAGCTCGAGGACCTCCAGCTCACGTGACGTCAGCTGATCCAGCCCCGGGACCGGCGCCGGCGGCTGGATGCGCAGGCGGGCGAGCAGGCGCGGCGTCACCCGCGGATCGAGCCACGAGCCGCCGGTGCTGGTGACCCGGATCGCGGCGACGAGGTCGTCGGCGGGCGTGTCCTTCAGCACGAACCCGGACGCCCCGGCCTCGACCGCACCCCACAGCACCTCGTCGTCCTCGAACGTGGTGAGCACGAGCACCGGCGGGGCGAGCTCGGTGGCGGCGATGCGGCGGGTGGCGGCGATCCCGTCGGTGCCCGGCATGCGCACGTCCATCAGCACGACGTCGGGCCGATGAGCAGCGACGGCAGCGATCGCTGCTTCGCCGTCGGCTGCCTCGGCGACGACATCGAGATCGTCCTCGGTGGCGAGGATCAGCCGCAACCCGGCGCGCACCAGCGCCTGGTCGTCGGCGATGACCAACCGGATCCGGCGGTCGGTCACGGCCTCGCGACCCCACTGGCGACGTCTGCCGGTGCCGTCGCGGTCGTTGGCGAGCTCGTCGCGGTCGTTGGCGTCGTCGCGGTCATCACGGTCGTCGTGTCCATCGTCGTGTGTCCCGGTCGCGGCAGCTGCCAGCGGACGACCCACCGGCCGTCGTGCGGCCCTGCGTCGATCGTGCCGTTGAGCGCGGCGACGCGCGCGGACATGCTCGAAAGGCCGACGCCCGCGGGTGGGGTGCGCGGCGGTGCGCTCGGCAGCGGGTTGGCCACCGCTGCGCGCACGAACGCAGGATCGACGAGCATCTCCACCGCGATCGGCGCTCCCGGGGCGTGACGGCTGGCGTTGGCCAGCGATTCCTGCAACACCCGGACCAACGTCAGCCCGACCGTCGGCTCGAGCGTCGCCGGATCGCCGGTCATCTGCAGATCGACCTGCAGGCCGGCGCGCCGGACCTGTTCGATCAGCGGCGCCACCTGTCGGCCGTCCGGCAGCGGCGCATCACGCTGGCTCTCCGTGGACGAGTGCAACAGCCCCACCACGGCGCGCACCGTGTCGAGGCTGTCGCGGCCGACGGTCTCGGCCTGGGCGAGCGCCTCGTCGGCCGCGGCCGGGTTCGTCGCCAGGTGGCGACGCGCCCCGGCGATGTTCAGCAGTACGACCGTGAGGCTGTGGCCGACCACGTCATGGACCTCGCGGGCGATCGCCTTGCGCTCGTTGTCGGCGGCGGCGACGGCGAGCTCGTGATGCGCAACGTCGAGGGCGTCGGTGAGCAGTCGTTGACGATGCAACAACGCACCCGCGAACCAGCCGAACAGGGTGCCGGTCGCCCAGATGACCCAGTTGGCCCGTCCGGTCTCGTTCGCCACCTGGTAGCCGATCGCGATGGCGAACGCACCCGCGACAGCCGCGATGCTCGGCCACCGCAGCCCCAGCGCGGCAGCCCACGACGCGGCGGCGATCGGCAGGAACATCGCCGCCTGGTCGCCGAGGGGCACGGCCAGCCACGCGGTTGCGCCGAGGGTCACGGCGACGACGACCAGCGCCGGGACGCGGATGCCGCCGGCGACGAGCGCCCACGGCACGAGCGCGGCGGCGAACAGCAGCGCGATGAGCAGGGTCGGCGTGGTGGTGAGGAAGCTGAGCACCGACACCACGAGCGCGGCGATCGGGAACACGATCGAGGTCGACGCGAGCCAGGGCATGGACGGTCGTGGGTTCGACGTCGCGGCCGGCTGTGATCCGGGGGTCGCACCCGAGGCCAGCGGTCCGGACGACGCTCCGGTTCGCAGCCGCATGCCGCGACGGTAGCGCCGGGTGCTCCGCGAGCGCATCGGACCATGGCCGGAGCGCGCCTCGTACCACGGGCGGAGGCGCCCAACGCCGCGGCCCGCCCACGGATCGCGGACACACCGGTCCTGGTCCGATGCGCCGAGACGGCGGCGGGCGGACGATGACGCCACCACTCGACGAAAGGTGCTCGCGATGATCTTCACCAGGCTCGGCCGTCTCACCGTCCGCCATCGACGGCTCGTCCTGGCCTTCACCGCGCTGTTCGTGGTGATCGCCGGGGCCCTCGGCACAGGTGCGTTCGACAAGCTCCACGGCGGGGGGACGGAGGATCCCGGTGCCGAGTCGTCGCAGGCGGGCGAGATCCTCGCGGGCCAGTTCCA
>JAODBQ010000105.1 GCA_025464045.1 Ilumatobacteraceae bacterium | reverse complement strand
GGCCTTCGACTTCATGGAGGCGGCGGTCGTCAGCGGAGCGCGCAAGTTCTCCATCGCCCGGTTCCACGTCGTGCGCAACGTCCTCCCGCCGATCCTCGTGTACTCGACCGCGCTCGTCGGCTTGGCCATCGTCTACGCCGCAGGCCTCAGCTTCCTCGGGCTCGGCGTGCAATCACCGACGGCCGAATGGGGCCTGATGGTGAGCGATCTCCGGCAGTACATCTTCACCGTGCCGGCCCTGGCGGTCGTGCCGGCGATCACCATCGGCATCGCCTCCATCTCCTTCAACGTCCTCGGTGATGCCCTGCGTGACGTGTTCGACGTGCGATTGGAGACTCGAGGATGAGCGAGACGATCCAGGTAGAGGTCACCCCCCGCGAGGAGGTGTCCGAGACGGCAGTGCTCGAGGTCCGCGACCTCCACACCGAGTTCGGCTCGCGCGACGACCCGATCGCCGCCGTGCGCGGCGTCAGCCTGCAGCTCCACCGTGGGCGGACCTTGGTGCTGCTCGGCGAGAGCGGCAGCGGCAAGTCGGTGATGGCCCGCTCGGTGCTCCGGCTCTACGGGCGCAACGCCCGGATCACCGGATCCGTGCGGCTGGGCGACGTGGACATCAGTGCGGCCGACGAGCGTCAGCTCCAGGCGGTGCGTGGCGAGCGCATCGCGCTCGTGCCGCAGGACCCGAGCGGCGCACTCGACCCACTTCGCAGCGTCGGTTCGCAACTCGTCGAGGTCCTCCGCCAGCACGGCATCGTGCCGACGCGGGCCGAGGCACGCGACCGTGCCGTCGAGCTCCTGCGACTCGTCGGCATCCCCGATCCGAAGCGAGTCGTCAAGGCATACCCGCACCAGCTCTCGGGCGGCATGCGCCAGCGGGTGGTGATCGCCATCGGGGTGTCCTGCAACCCGCAGGTGCTCATCGCCGACGAGCCCACGACCGCCCTCGACGTCACCGTCCAGGCCCAGATCCTCGAGCTGTTCGGCGCCTTGCAGGACTCGCTCCAGATGGCGATCCTGCTCGTCACGCACGACGTCGGTGTTGCCCGTGAGGTCGGCGACGAGATCGCAGTGATGTACGCCGGTCGCATCGTCGAGCACGGTCCCACCGCGAAGGTGCTCGACGCTCCCGCCCATCCGTACACGGCGGCGCTGCTGGCCTCGGTGCCGACGCCGGGGATCGCGCGTGGCCGGTTGTCGCCGATCCCCGGGCGGGCGGTGCTCGCCGGCGAGTCGATGAGCGGGTGCCCGTTCGCACCCCGTTGCCAGCGGACGGTGGCGTCCTCGTGGCTCGTGGAGCCCGACCTGGTGAGCATCGAGCCCGGGCGGTTCGTGGCGTGCTCCAACCCGATCCGACCCGAAGAGCGGATCGCGTCGTGACCGTGCTCCTCGAAGCGGAGGGTCTCCGCAAGGTGTTCTCGGGCGGTGTCCGCGCGGTCGACGACGTCGACATCGAGGTCAATCGCGGCGAGACGTTGGGCATCGTCGGTGAGTCCGGGTGCGGGAAGTCGACGACCGCCAAGCTGCTGCTGCGGTTGCTGACCCCGGACCGGGGCTCGATCCGCTTCGACGGCGCCGACCTCGGAAGGGCCCGTGGCACGCGACTGCGGAAGATGCGGGCCGACCTGCAGCTCGTGCCCCAACATCCGATGACGTCACTCAACCCACGCGTGCCCGTCGGCGCCTCGATCGAGTTCAACATGCGCGCCCAGGACATGTACCCGGGCCGTCGCTCCCAACGGGTGCGCGAGCTGATGGCGATGGTCGGTCTGCCGCCCGAGCACGCCGACCGGTATCCGCACGAGCTCTCCGGCGGCCAGCTCCAGCGGGTGGCGATCGCCCGGGCACTCGCGACGGACCCGAAGTTGTTGGTGTGCGACGAGGCGGTCTCGGCGCTCGACAAGAGCGTGCAGGCCCAGGTGCTGAACCTGCTCGTCGACATCCAGCAACAGCTCGGCGTCGCGTACATCTTCATCTCACACGACCTGGCCGTGGTCGAGCACATCGCCGACCGCGTCGCGGTCATGTACCTCGGTCGGATCGTCGAGGAGGGCCCGGCGAAGACGCTGTGGCGCGAGCCGATGCATCCGTACACCCGAGCGCTGTTGTCGGCGATGCCGGGGTACGCGCAAGAGCGGATCATCCTGTCCGGCGACCCCCCGAGCCCGGTCAACCTGCCGAGCGGGTGTCGTTTCCGGACCCGCTGTCCCGACGCGATCACCGCGTGTGAGTCGTTCGACCCACCGCTCGTCGGGGCCCGAGGCGGCGGCGCGGGCCAGAAGGCGGCCTGCGTGCACGTCAAGCCGCTGGTGTCGACATCGCCGTGACACGCCGTGCGCCCGACGACCACGGCGATCACGGCGACCAGTCCTGGGCGGATCCACGCCCGTCCACTTCACAACCTCCAGAGGAGCACGAATGAGACGTCAACCAGGGGCCACGGCCCCCAGCTCGGCGGTGACCGGAACTCCGCGCACCCGGCGCGAGGCATGCAGGTTGGCCTTCGCTGCGGTGACGAGCATCGTGGTCGCGGCGTGCGGTTCCGGGAAGAGCAACTCCGCCTCCCCCGCGGCACCGTCCGGATCCACGGGTGCCGGGTCCGCGGCGACAGGGTCCACCGCGGCCGGCGCGGCGGCGAAGGCCGCTGATGCCGACGGGTCGGGCGGAACGTTGATCGTCGGCATGACGGCGACCAACTTCCCCGGTCTCGACACCGTGCGGGGTTCGTCGGAAGGTGGCGAGGGCACCCGCTTCGTGACCTTCCAGCTGTACGACGGGCTGACGAAGTGGGATCTCACCCACGAGGACATCGCGCCGAAGATCATTCCCGGCCTCGCCGAGTCCTGGGAGGTCTCCGCCGACCAGCTCGTCTGGACGTTCCACCTGCGGTCCGGTGTCACGTTCCACGACGGCACGCCGTGGAACGCCGACGCGGCGATCTACAACTTCGACCGGCTGATCAACAAGGCGAGTCCGCTGTACAACGCAGAGCTGGCCGGGTTGGCCGCGTTCTCGACCTCCGGCTTGAAGTCCGCCGAGAAGGTCGACGACATGACCATCACGGTCCACACCAACGGACCGTGGGGCTTCCTCGACGAGGACCTCGTCGGGGTGCCGATGGGCAGCCCGACGGCGATCGCCGCCGCCGGGGGGGACATGTCGGACCACCCGATCGGCACCGGTCCGTTCAAGTTCGAGTCGGTCACACGCGGCCAGCAGCTGGTGTTCGTGAAGAACGAGAACTACTTCCTCGGGCCCCCCAAGCTCGACAAGCTGATCCTCCGGCCGCTGCCCGAGGTGACGTCACGGATGGCCGCCCTGCGCGCCGGCGAGGTCAACTGGATCGAGGTGCCCTCGCCGGACGAAGCGCCGGCACTGAAGAGCGAGGGCTTCCAGGTGAAGACCAACTCGTATCCGCACAACTGGCCCTGGCAGCTGAACATGAAGAAGGCGCCGTTCGACAAGCTCGAGGTCCGTCAGGCCGTCAACTATGCGATCAACCGCGATGCGCTCGCGGCCGACCTCCTGCAGGGCACCGCCGAGCCGGCCTACGCCTACCTCGGCCCCGGCGATCCCGCCTGGACGCCGGACCTGTCGTACTACACATACGACCCGGACAAGGCCAAGCAGCTCCTGACCGAGGCCGGCTTCCCGGACGGGTTCACCGCCACGGTGTCGATCTCGACGTCCGGATCTGGCCAGATGCTGCCGGTTCCGATGAACGAGCTGCTGCAGCGCGACCTGGCCAAGGTCGGCATCAAGATCGAGCTCCAGCCGATCGAGTGGGCATCGATGCTCACCGACTTCTTCGCCACGAAGTTCCCGGGCGACGCCAATGCGATGAACGTCTCGCTCGGCATGAGCCAGGCCGCAGTCTGGGGCCTGACGTTCTCCACGAAGGGATCGTTCAACGTCAGCGGGCTGAGCGATCCGCAGGTCGACGCGCTCGTCGAGGACATCCAGAAGACGTTCACGGTCGAGGGCCGCAACGACATCTACCGCAAGCTCAACGCTCGTCTGCTCGAGGTCGCTCCGTGGATGGTGATCGTCCACGACCTCAACCCCCGGTCGATGGCGGCCAACGTGCACGGGATCGTGATGGCCCGGTCCTGGTCGGTCGATCTGACGCAGGTCTGGGTCGGCAAGTAGCCCGCAGCGTCTGGCCACGACGCACACGAACAACGAACACCAAACAACGAACAACGAACAACGAACAACGAACGAGGAGCACGAGATGGACAACGCGGAGGAAATCGTCAAGGTGAAGCTGGCCGACGCCGGGCTGACGCTGTCGAAGGCGGAGCTCGACCGCTACGTCGCCGGCTACCCGACGCAGCGGGCCGCGGTCGAATCGCTGTATGCGCTGGAGCTGGACGACGTCCAGCCCGCGATCGAGTTCGACCCGACGGCGGTCTGAGGTGGAGAGCTACCCACTGACGATCAAGGACGCGGCGGAGGGCTTGCGGGCTGGGACGTTGACGGCTGTCGAGCTGACGGCGGAGTCGTTGCGGCGGATCGCCGCGACCAACGACTCGCTCGGCGCGTTCGTGATGTGGATGGAGGAACCGGCGCTGGCCGCGGCGGCGCAGGCCGACGCCGACTTCGCCGCCGGGGTGGA